>VBKF01000192.1 GCA_005888095.1 Deltaproteobacteria bacterium
GCGAAGGCTGCGGTTGCCTTCTGCCCGAAGGGCACTGCCCCTAATCGCCATCGACGAGCCTCTCGCGCTTTTCGTAGTGCAAGAGCATCACACCGATAACTCCGCCACGGGAACCGCGGTTCACTACCAGCGATTGCGTGCGTCGCCGACGACGGCCCAGCCGCGTGGCGCATTCGCCCGGGCGCCACCCTCGCTCCGCGGACGGGCCCGGCTGACGTTGATGCTCCGTCCTTTCAGGTCGGTGCCGTCTAGCCCCTGAATCGCAGCCATAGCGTGCGCCTGCCACGGCATCTCAATGAAGCCAAACCCCCTCGATCCGCCATTCGACCTGTCCATCACGACGTTCGCGGAACTCACCGGGCCGTAGACCGCGAACGCCGCACGGAGATCGTCTTGCGTCACCTCGAACGATAGGTTGCCGACGAATAGCTTTGTCATTGTCATGCTGTCCTTGTCGCCGCACCCCAGGGGTTCGCCACACCCGAGTAAGGCGGCGCATCGTCATCCGGGCAGAGGCGCGAAGGCGTGTATCGGCGTGGGAACATCCTTCGCAGTCCGAGGAGCGGCAGGAAGAGCAACACCGTGAGCCCCACGTACCCCATGATCACGAGTGGGGCGACGAGAATGCCGGCAATCAGCAGCAGGCGGCTGCCTCGGAGGCCACTCATTGTCTCGCGAAGGGGCGGATAGCGATCCATGGAGGTCACGCTGGCCCCAAGCAGATCGCGAGCGACAGGATGACGACGAGGGGCGGTGGCGCCGCCACCGGCTTGTCGTCGATGAGGAACGGCCAGGTGAGTCCCGGATCCCGAATCACCCGGACGTCCGAACTGCACCGACACCCGGTGGTCCTGATGCTCCATGCCCACGCCTTCCTGGGCTCGGGGAAAAGAGACGGGCGCCTGATGCGCTACTCGCTTCGACGAGCGTGGGAGCCGTGCGCGGGCATCGGAGCGAACGCAGTCAACCTACGCCCTCTGTGACCCGGGCACAAGGTGCCCACATCTGCCGGGCGGGCCGACTCGCACCCATGAGGCCCTGTCCTCTTGGATGGGCTCTTGGAGCTGTCTGCGTGGGTTGGAGATCAGATCAGCGCCGCCTGCCCGGCGGCGTTCTGCACCGTGGTGATGATCGTGCGCCGGATGAAAGTGGGCAAGGGGCAATATGTTTTCCGGTGGACGTGGCAAGCTCGCAATTGCTGCCCGGACTTTGCGGAACCCAATTTGGACAAGAAGTGGCGGAGAAGGGGACGCAAGGACCTCGTTGCGCCCCCTTTTGGTCTTAGTTGCTGTATGCGACCTCGACCCTAACCGCCTTGGCTTCGGGAACCTTTGCGAACGTTACTTCAAGCACACCGTCCTTGTACGCGGCCTTGATCGTGCCGCGGCCTACATCCCCCGGCAGCCTGAAGGCTCGATGGATCCGGCCGTGATGACGTTCTGCGCGATGAACCCGCGCGTCCTTATCCTTACCCCATGCGGGTTCGTTGCGCGCGGCGTTGATCACGAGCGTCTCGTCCTCGACCTTCACTTCAAGCGAGTCGCTCTTCAAACCGGGCAGGTCGACGCTGAAGCGGTACCCATCATGATCTTCGACCACATCGACTGGCGGTGAAATCGGCTCGAACTCGCTCGCCAGCCCATTGAAGAGACCGTTAACTCTGTCAAGAAACCATCCACCATTTCCCAAGCGATTGTCAATCAATAAGTCCATTCTTCATCACCTTTCCAGCCTGTGGAGTCCGCGGGCATCGACCTCTTCTTGCTACCACCCCAAGATAAGCACGAACGGCAGATCGTCAAGTGGGGCTCCTCCGCAGGTCGCCCCCTCCATCGCGCGGCGGCGCCTGCCTTATCAAGTGGCCGTGTTCTCGGGGGGCAGGTCACCGGCAGGCTGGACATGGCGCCCGCTCCTGTGCCACCTGTCCGGAGGGCTTGGGGATGATCTACGCCGTCGAGTGCGTCCACTGCCGGGAGACCCTGCTCACGACGGCGCGGATCGGGGACGCCGAGGCACGCGTCGTCGCAGACCACCTGGAGACCCGGCATCCCACGGTGCTCGACACAGCGGTTGACTTCGACGACCCCGGCCTGGCGGAGATATTCCACCACGTCCGGGTGACGAATCGGTGAGACGCCGACCGGTTGTACCGGGAATGCGGGCACCTCCCCGCACGAATTGCGCTGCCGTCCGTCTCGCCCCAGTCCCCGGCCGCGTAGAGCGTCTCGTAGCGTCCGACAGCAGCGAGCACGAGCAGACGCGCGAGTCGATCCGCTCGAGCGCCTGAGCGGAACGGAGTCGGCAGCGCGCTCGACCCTGCCTGGATTGGATCGCCACCTGTGATAGACACGTCGTGTTCCGGGAGGACTTCGCGATGAAGGACGAGATGAAGACCGCGCTCGAGACGGCCATGGACGAGTTCGACCGGAAGAGGTCGGACGCGGCCAAGCGCCAGGAGGCGATGAGGACGAAGGAAACCGAGTTCTCGCGCAGCGTGGAGCGTCTCTTCAACGAGGTCATCCGGCCCGCGATGGAGAAGGTCGAGAATACGCTCGGGAAGCGGAACCACGACTGCAAGATCATCGAGGAGAAGCCGACGGGGACGACCGACGTGCAGCAGCATGCGGCGCACATCAGCCTGACGATCAAACCGGCCCCGCCGACGGGCGGTGGCTACGCGATGATGGCCTCCCGAACGATCTGCTTCGCCGTGGTCCGGCCTGAGGGCAAGATCGTTGTCGGCACGACGAGCTCTCTGCCCGTACGTCAGGTCGAGGGTTTGCGCCGGTCGTATGAACCGAGCAAGCTCACCCCCGAGGAGGTGGAGGAGCAGCTCGTCACCTTCGTGAAGGAGGTGTTCGCGTAGCTCGAGGGGGTGGGACGAACGCCCATTGGTAGCCGGGCCGGGACCGTACGGTCACGATCCGGCAAAGCACCGGTGCGTGCCGAGCGGCGGAACCGAGCGCGCGTCCGCACTGCTGTTCAGCGACAATGAAGGTGCGCGGCAATGACGGGCTGCGTTATGTCCGCTCCGAAGTGCGCCGTCAGCCGGTGGCCGCCGCCGTACAGCGGGTGTAGGGTAGGTTCGCTCCCTGATACGCTCGCGAGCGGCTCGCACGGGCGGACCACTGAGCGGCGCACGAGGCGCCTTGCCAGTCAGGTTCACCGAGCCCGAAAGGGAGCACCATGAAACCCTACCTGGGCTTCATCGTCATGGCCCTGGTCTGGTCAGTACCCCTTGCGTCGTACACGATCTGGTACGTGCGGCGTACCGACCGACAAGCACGCCGCCGTCTTCAGATAGCGTTCGATCAGATCAACAGGGACACCCGCTCCTCCACGGTCGGCGACATCAGCCCGCTCGTTCCCGACAGCCGAAGCGACGTACAACGCGACCCCCGCGCGCGTAGCATTCGGCGATTCCGTTCGCGCTCTCCAGGTGCGAGTCGTCTTGCCCATCTGGTGATGAGAGGAGCCCAAACGTTACAAACTCTGGTGCCTATACGATAACGTGCCGTTAAGGTCGGCCATGCCCATCCTCTCGATGAGGATCTCCGGCGCGAAACGTGGGTGCTCGTCGGCCATACCGATGGGCCACCGAGCGTGTTCCCCGCGTGTACGCTTGCTATGACTCCGGATGGCGACCACCTGGGTTCGCGCGGCTGAGCGGCTGAACTGACGTGGCACGGAGGGCCTTCGATGAATGCAGACGCCGCGAGGCAAACTCTCATGAGGGTGTGGGATTATCTGTGTCGGGCACGGATCCGCGCCCGGTCGTGGCGGTGGCGGTGGGACGTAAAAGGGCGCGCGGAAGCCGAGGAGGGTACGACAACACGGAATGGACAGACGAGTCGTGTGGTCGACCACCGCAGACGCTTCTGGGCCGAATTCCGCGAGGGGCAACGGCAGGCGGCCGCGAGCTGTCTCGAAGCCGACGGCGTCCTGAGACAGGACCGATGACCGCGTTATGAATCGCGAGCCGACGCGCTCGCCAGTGCGGTCGGTCCCGGTAAGACGGAGGACAGCAAGGTCCTGACGCTCGACGTGAAGGCCGGTGACCGGGTACTGTTCGGCAAGGTACGCCGGCACCGAGATCAAGCTCGACGGCGAGGAGCCCCTGATCCTCCGCGAGGAGGACATCCTCGGCGTCGTCGAGGGAGAGGGATAGGAGGACCGAGCGATGGCGGGAAAGTTGGTACTGTTCAGCGCGGACGCGCGGGCCAGGGTGCTGCGCGGCGTCAACATCCTCGCCGATGCGGTCACGGTGACGCTGGGGCCGCGCGGGCGAAACGTGGTGCTCGAGAAGTCGTGGGGCGCCCCCACCGTGACCAAGGACGGCGTGACGGTCGCGAAGGAGATCGAGCTCGCCGACAAGTTCGAGAACATGGGCGCGCAGATGGTGAAGGAGGTCGCCTCGAAGACCTCCGACGTGGCGGGCGACGGCACCACGACGGCCACCGTGCTGGCGCGGGCCCTTTTCACCGAGGGCGCGAAGCTGGTGGCGGCCGGCCACGACCCGATGAGTCTCAAGCGTGGCGTCGACCGGGCCGTCACGGCGGTCGTCGAGGAGCTGAAGAAGCTCTCCACGTCGACCAAGAGCAAGGCCGAGATCGCCCAGGTTGGCATCGTGTCGGCCAACGGCGACCGCACCATCGGCGACTTGATCGCCGAGGCGATGGAGAAGGTGGGAAAGGAGGGCGTCATCACCGTCGAGGAGGCCAAGAGCCTCGATACGCAGCTCGAGGTCGTCGAGGGCATGCAGTTCGACCGCGGCTACCTCTCCGCCTACTTCGTGACCGACGTCGAGCGGATGGAGGCGGTGCTCGAG
>VBKF01000193.1 GCA_005888095.1 Deltaproteobacteria bacterium
CGCGGGGCAGCCTCAACGCGAGCGGCGATTCTCAGGGCGCCGCCGCCGGACACGTCGGCGGCGCCGGCGCCCTCGTCGCGACGAACCGGCCGGGACGGTCGACCCTCACGGACCCGCCGAAGAGCGTGCAGTACCGGCGACCGCCGCTCGAGAGGACGGCGCCGAGGCTTCCCTGCTGCGCCTCGTCGAGCGTGAAGGCGATCCCGCCTCCGCTCGCGACGACCTTCGCGATTCGGCCGAACTTCACGAGGGCCCGGGTGACCGGACCCCGCGCCTGCGTCCGATCGCTGTAGCGGAAGCCGTTCGCGACCACCGTCCAGCCCGCGGCCGGCATGTCGAGCCTGGCCGCCTCGCCGGTGTGGGGGTTGACGACCAGGAGCGACGCGCCGGCGACCGTCGGACGGTCGTCGCCGGTGAGCACCGCGAGCGACCGGTCCCTCGTCGTCCAGGCGAGCCGCCGACGCGTGGGGTCGCCGGCATCAGCCACGGCGAGCCTCGTGCCGAGCACGAGCTGCGCGCCGCCGAGCGTCCCCTCGGCCAGGTCGAACTCGAGCGCCCGCCCGAGATTCCCGGCGTCGTCCACCGCCTGGACCGTGCCGTGATCGATGCCGGCCGGGACGACGAGCACCTCGGTCTGCCCCGCGTCGACGGTCGCGGCCAGCTCGACGACACTTGCGCCCGACACGATCCGGTACTTCGCAACCCGGCCCGCGTACCAGTCGTCACCCGGCGCGACGAACGTGATGCGCCGGAGCGCCACGTCGAGCGCCGGCGAGCGGAGGATCCCGGGCGGACGCGCGTCGACGCCGTAGCGCCCCGTGTTGCGCTCGTCGTGGCGGTATCGCCACCACTCGGTGTTCGCCGACGCGAGGCCCGGCGTCTTCCAGACCATCGTGTAACCCTCGCGCGTGTTCGCGACGATGTCGACGGTGCCGTCGGAATCGAGGTCGCCCGCGGTCGGGGACCAGAGGATCCAGCCGGTCGTGAACTTCGGGAAGTTCGCGAGCGTGGCCTGGAGGCCGCCCGCCATGAACCCGTGCAGCGCGCTGGAATCGCCGCCGTCGACGATCTCGGCGAGGCCGTCGCCCGTGATGTCGACGAAGAGCGGCGCAGAGAGGAAGTTGAGGCCCTGGAACTTGGCCGGGAAGCCGGCCAGCACCGCGCCCGTCGCGGCGTTCCACGCGCGTTCCTTGTTGAGGATCGGCTGCCCGGAACCCGCGGTCAGCAGGGCGCCGATGATCGAGGCCGCACCGGACCCCGCCTGAGCGTAGCTGAGCACGCCGCCGAACCGGCCGAAGGCGCCCGAGGTCGTGAACGCGACCGGGACGTCGGGGACCGGGAGCACCGGGTCCGGGAGACCCGCGGCCGGGTTCGTCCACGGGTTCGGCGTGAACGCGGTGCCGTCGCCCTTGAACGGATACTCGTTCAGCGAGAACACCGGGTTCGAGACGACCTCGTCCTTCCCGTCGCCGTCGATGTCCGCGACCGCAGGCGAGTTGGAGCCCTCGGTGATGAACTCCTGCGCGCTGCCGTAATAGAAGGCCGCACCGTCCATCTTTGCGGTCCACAGGTACGTCCCGTCGTGGTCGTAGGCGATGAGATGGCCGACGCCGGAGAGGACCTCCACGTCGGTCGACGGCATCGTGTCCGACATCTGGCTCCGCACCACGATCTCCAGCTCCGGATCGCCGTCGAGCTGGGCCAGCGCCGGATTCGAGCTGATGCGGAAGTCCTGCATGCGGATCGGCGTGCGCGTGTCGCTCGGGTTGTTGAGCGCGGGCCGGGTGATCGGCACGGAGTCGGGAACGCGCACCTGGATCGGCCAATTGCCGGTCCGAACTTCCGTGCCATCGGCTCGGTACTGGTGGATATGGCCGTCGTAGCCCGCCTGGATGATCTCGAGGCGCCCGTCACCGTCCCAGTCGGCCAGGATCGGTGCGGCGAAGATCCCCTCGTGTGGCACGCGCGAGTACTCGCGCGGAGTGCGCGGAGACTCGAGCGGGACGACGCCCTCGGCGGGCTCCTCGGGCCAGCCGGGCCGGCGCGTCCCGTGCGCGTCCCAGACGTGGAGCTTCCCGGTGGACGTGGCGGCGACGATCCAGAGGTGACCGTCGTGGTCGAGGTCGCCGACCGCGACGGGGATCGGGACGGGCTCGAAGCCCGGGTTCACGCCCGGCCAGCCGCCGCTCTTCATGACTACCGTGGGGTCGGTCGTGACCGGAAAGCCGGGAACCTCGGTGCCGGTCGCCGGATCGACGGCGTGGACGTAGCCGTCGGTGTCACCGAAGACGATCTGCAGCCGGCCGATCCCGGCGACGTCGGCCAGCGCCGGCTGGCCCTCGCCGCCCGGCGAGAAGCAGTAATCGCCCGCCGCACCCGGCGCGATCTGGCCGCCCGCGCAGGCGGCGCCGTTCCGGATGCGTCGCGGAAAGCCCGCCGGCCAGTCCGGGTCGTGATGCACGAAGATCGAGCGCCGCTCCTCGCCGGTCAGCACCGACGTGTCGGCCGCCGTGTAGCTCACGCGGAGGCGGAGCGTCACCGTGTAGTTCTCGGCCGTCTCGAGCTGCTTCCCGGTCGAGAGCGCGAACGCCCGAGCGTAGAACGACGCCGGTACCTGCGAGAGGTCCAGCTCGCCGAGCTTGCCGTCGAACGCGGCCTGGCGGGTGCCGCTCGCGAGCGTCGTGAAGGCCGCGTCGGCCGGCTCCGCGCCGAGCGCCCACTCGAGCGTCCAGCCGTAGGAGCCGCCCGGCGAGCGGCGCCCTTCGGTGTGGCCGAAGATCGTGAACCACTCCGGGCCGTCGAACCAGGCGACGGGTCGGATGTGTCCGAGGCGGAGCTCTTCCTGGAAGCGGCGCGCGTTGATGCGGCCGTAGCCCGTCTGTAGATCCCAGCCGACCTGCGTCGGCCAGCCGTTCGGTACCGACGTGTAGTCGGAGGGATCGATGTCCGACGCCGTCGCGATCAGGAGCTGGACGATCTCGGGTCCGGTGAGCGCCGACGAGATGAAGCCGCGCTCCACCGCCGTGCGGTTCCACGACTGGAGGAGGCCGAGAATCCCACCGAGCGTGCCCGTCGACGCCGACGTGGACGTCGTGCCCGACACCGACACCATGTTCCGCGTCCCCCACGACGTCTGGCCCGAGCGCTGCCGGAACGTGCGGGTGGTGTCGTCGCCGGGGACGCAGAACTGCGAGCCCGGGAAGCAGTTCGGGATTGGCAGCCCGCCCTCGTTCTCCTTGACGACGCCGTTCCCCGCGACCGCGTGCGGCCAGTACATGCCGCCCTGGTGGTCGGTCGAGTCGAAGTCGTTCGACGCCTCCGCGACGAGGACGTCGTGCCGCCAGAGGTACTCCTCGGCCTGGCGCATGAACGTCGAGTAGCCGAGGTCGGCGGTGAGGCTCGCGATCGACGCCGCCCCGGAGTCGGCCGCGAAGAGGAATGCTTGCGCGAGGTCGTCCGTCCGGTCGAGAGCCTCCGCGCCGGCGCGGATGGGCATGACCATGCAGAGCGGGCACGCGCCGAGCGTCCCGCCGTCGTTGATGGCGGCCTCGCCGTTCAACATCTGGCCGTTGTGGTGACCGTAGGTGACGTCCTGGGAGTGCGGGTTGTTCTGGCGGTTGTAGAAGTCCCATCCCGAGATGTCGTCGGTGTAGCCGTTGCCGTCGTCGTCGACGCCGTTCGAACATTCGATGATGAGGTCCTCGGGATCGAGCCGGCCGTTGCCGTTGTGGTCGGGCGTGCCGGGGAAGTCGAGGACGTTGAACCACGGGTCGCCGTTGTTCTGGTACCGCGCCGCGCAGGTCGGGTTTGCCATCACCTCGGCGCGGTTGATGTAGATCTTCTTGATCAGCTGGTCGGCGCCGTTCCGCCAGTAGTTGACGCCGCCCTCGATGTACCCGACGACGACGTCGGGCCGCCCCTCGCTCGAGAAGTCGCCGCCGCTCGACGCGAGTCGCGGCCAGTGCGCGATGTCCTTCCACGCCGCTTCGAGCGACATGCCGGACGCGCCTTCCTTGTCCTGCGCGTTCGGATACTGGGTGCGATCGATGACGCTCCGGAAGCCGTACTTCCATCCCTCGGTCGGCGTGTCGGCGTCCTCCGGAAACGCGGCCAGGGCGGCGGCCGCAGCCAGCAACCCGACGATGGTCGATCGGAAGGCTCGCGTTCGCATGGGCGCGGATGCTTCCCCGCGCGCGCGGCGGCGGTCAAGGACAATCCGGCGCACTCCCGTGTCGTCGTGGCGAAGTTCACGTGATTCCGCGGCAGAACTCCCGACGCTCGACTGCCTCGGGATCGCGTACGTGGGACGGCGTGATCGCGGGATGACCGCGACGGGCCGATCGCGGCTACCGCGATGCCGGAGCCATGATCACAGCACCGAGCCGAACCGTGAATGACCTGGTCGGCGTCAGCGAGCCAGTGGTCGGGTCCACCGCGAGGCCGAGCGTCTCGAGCGTCTCCACCCCGAGAAGTGGCTCGTCGCAATCCGCGATGACGACGGTGCTCGGCGCCTTGCGGTCGCCGATCTCAACCATGACGACGCCGACTTCCGCGTCGATCCGCCGGCCGTCGGCGAGAACGATCTCGTGCTTCCGCGGGAAGCGGGCGATTCCGAGGCGATCGGCCAGCACCGGCGGAATCAGCGAGAGCGTCGCACCAGTGTCGACGAGAATGTTCAGATCCTCCTCGTTGACCGCGGCCAGCTTCACGCGCTGATAGACGTGACCCATGCCGTCTCACGTAGCACGTAAGGCACCCGGAGGCGAGGACACCGCGATACATTGCCCCACCATAAAGAGTCATCTGGATCACCCGCCGTCGCTTATCCCGTCGCGTCGGCGTCGTCTTGATGCCGAGCCGGCGCGGCGGCGTCCGGCGGCGTCGCGTACTCGGGTCAGGCTGCTCGATGTAGCGGCTCGAGACGCACCGGCACCCCGTTGAGGATCGACTGACCGATGATCGGCTCGACGACCGAGTCGTCGACCCAGTCGTTGACCGATACACCCGCGTGGCTGCCCGCGACCTTCTGCCACGGCGCGCTGTCCGCATGGCCCCAGCCGTGCGGCAGGCTGACCACCCCGGGGCGCATGTCGTCGGTGACCGCGACCCGCACCTCGCCGCGATGCACGCGGCTCTCGAGGATTGCCATCTCGCCGTCCCGCACCTGGTAGCGGGCGGCGTCGTCGGGATGCACGTAGAGCACGCAGCGTTCGCGGCCCGACACCAGCGACGGCAGGTTGTGCATCCAGGAGTTGTTGCTGCGCAGCTCGCGACGGCCGATCAGCACGAGGCCGTTTTCCCCGGCCCTCGCCTCGAGGTCGCGCTCGAGCGCGGCCATCGCCTCCAGCATGCGGGGCGAGGCCAGATGGACTCGCTTGTCCCGGTGGTACAGGCGCCCCTCCACGCCCGGCCGGAGCGCACCCAGATCGATGCCGTGGGGCGCGGCCTTGAGCTTCTCGAGGCTGAGACCGTCCGACCATGGCAGGAAGCGGTCCCCGTACGGCCCGAGCCGCAGGATCAGGTTCAGGAAACCCGTCGGAGTCCAGCGCACGCCGAAGGGGCGCAGCCAGCGGAGCGGCCGGTCGAGCCAGGGCTCGCCGAGCGGGCCGCCGCCCAGCCGCTCGGTCAGCTCGAGCATGATCTCCCAGTCGGCGAGCTCGCCTTCCTCCCGCTCGACCACCGGCGGCGACCAGCGCGCGATGTTGCGCACGGCGATCGAGTTGAACAGCAGGTCGATGTGGTCCTCGGCCAGGTTCCAGCAGGGCGGCAGGATCACGTCGGCATGACGTGTGGTCTCGTTGATGTAGATGTCGATCGACACCATGAAGTCGAGCGTGCCGAGCGCGGCGGCGATGCGCTTGCCGTTGGGCGCGGAGAGCACCGGGTTGCCGGCCAGCGTGATCATGGCGCGGATCTGGCCCTGACCGGGGGTCTCGATCTCGTCGGCCAGCACGGTCGACGGGAGATCGCCGAGCGTCTCGGGCAAGCCGCGCACCCGGCTCTGCCAGCGGTGATGGCCATCCAGGCCGCTCATGCGCGCCACCCGGCCGATGTCGAACGCCGGCGTCGTGAACATCGGTCCACCCTCGCGACCGAGCCGTCCCGCGACGATGTTCAGCAGGTCGGTGGCATACGTCGCCGCCGTCGGGTGGCGGCCGACACACACGCCGACGCGCGAGTAGCACACCGCCGAGCGCGCGTCGGCGAACTCGAGCGCCAGGCGCTCGATGGTGTCGGCCGGCACGCCGGCGAAGGCTGCGACGCGCGCCGGCGTGAACGCGGCAAGGCGTCGCTCGACGTCGGGCCATCCACTGGTCCTGCTCTCCAGGAACCGCCGGTCCACGCGGCCATGCTCGACCAGGACCCGGGCCATCGCAAGCAGGAAGGCCGCATCGCCCCCCGGGCGGATCGCGACGTGCTCGTCCGCCTCCTTCGCGGTCTCGGTGCGACGCGGGTCGACCACCACGACCTTGCCGCCGCGCTCGCGCACGGCACGCAGCCGGCGGCGCATGTCGGGCGCGGTCATGACGCTCCCGTTCGAGATCATCGGGTTGCCGCCGAGGCACAGGAAGTAGTCGGTGCGGTCGATGTCGGGGATCGGAATCGAGATCGACGAGCCGTACAGCTCGTAGGAGGTCACGATGCGCGGGTTGGCGTCCTGCGAGCCCGCGCTGAAGCGGTTGCGGGTGCCGATCGCCTTCGTGAACGAGCTGAGCATCAGGAGCGCACCGTGGTTGTTCCCCGTCGGGTTGCCCCAGTAGAAGCCGATCGCGTCACTGCCGTGCCGCGCACGGATCTCGCCGAGGCGGCGGGCGACCAGATCGAACGCCTCGTCCCAGGAGATCTCCTCGAAGTCGCCTGCGGCGTTGCGACGCGCCGGCCGGCGCAGCCGGTCCGGGTCGTGGTGGACGTCGGCGATGGCGATGCCCTTCGGGCAGACGTAGCCCCTGGAGAAGAC
>VBKF01000194.1 GCA_005888095.1 Deltaproteobacteria bacterium
GGGGGATGCAGCTCTCCGGCGGCGAGCGCCAGCGGGTCGCGCTGGCGCGAGCCTTCCTCAAGGACGCGCCGCTCCTGATCCTGGACGAGCCGACGAGCTCGGTGGATGTGAAGACCGAAGCCGCGATCCTCCAGGCGATGGAGCGTCTGATGCACGGCCGCACCGCGTTCCTGATCACGCATCGGACGAGCACGCTCGCGGCCTGTGAGGTGCGACTGCGACTGGAGCGGGGCCGCCTCGTGGAGGCGACGCCGTCGGTGGCATGTGGGGAGCGATGAGCTGGCGGCCCCGCGCGTGGCACCCCGCGGTCGCGGCGTGGCGGGAGCTCGCGCCCGACGCTCCCGATCCGGAGTCGATCGAGGTGCTGCGCCGGGGGGAGAAGTCGGCCACGTACCGCCTGGCCGGCGCGGGACCGGGCGGCATGCCGATCATCGCCCAGCACGCGCTGATGACGAAGGCGTCGATCGAGCGGACGGTGTACGAGCAGATCCTGCCGCACCTGCCGGTCACGGCGCCGCGATGCTACGGGTTCCGGGAGGAGAGCCCGCAGCTCGCGTGGCTGTTCCTCGAGGACGTGGGCGACGAGCGCTACTCGGACACCGACCCAGCACACCCCGCGCTGGCCGCCCGCTGGATGGGGCGCATGCACACGACGGCGGCGCGGGTCGCCGCCGCGCGCGGCCTGCCCGACGGCGGACCGCTCCGCTATCTGGACCACCTGCGAGCCGGCCGCCACTCGATCCGCGCCAATCTCGCCAACCCGGCGCTCGCGGCCGGTGACGTGCCGACGCTCCGGCGGCTCGTGTCCGATCTCGACCGCCTGGAGGGCGGGTGGGCCACCATCGAGCGGGCCTGCGCCGGCGTGCCCGCGACCCTCGTGCACGGCGACTTCCAGCCGAAGAACGCCTACGTCCGCGCCGGTGCCAACGAGCCCGCGCTGTTCACCATCGACTGGGAGATGGCCGGGTGGGGCGTGCCGGCGGTCGACCTGATCAGGATCGACCTGGTGACCTATTGGTCGGTGCTGCAACCCTCCTGGCCCGACGTGCGGCTCGAGGACGTGCGGCGGCTCGCCGCGGTGGGACGCGTCTTTCGGCAGCTCGCTGCCATCCGCTGGGTGAGCCCGCAGCTCGCGTACGACACAGGGCTCTGTCTGAGCCGGCCGATGTCGTGGCTGCGGATCTACCACGCTCGACTTGCCGACGCCGTCCGGGAGCTGGGAGCGCTCGCATGACCGACCTGCGCGCGGCGGTGCGACGCGCCGTCAGCGACACCGCCGAGCCCGGAGCAGCGGAGCTGTGCGACGCGCTCCGGGAAGCGCTCGGCGACTCTGGCGCGGGCGCGGGCCCCGTCCGGCTCGAGCGCGTGAAGTCCCGCGTCCTTCGCCTGCGCGTCGGATCGGACGGCCGGGCGTGCTCGCTCGTGCTCAAGCGCTTCGATCCATGGCTCGCGCGACGCAACGAGCTCGTGGTGCGGCGGTGGCTCCCGGCGATCGGGCTCGGCGATCGTTGCCCGAAGCTCCTCGCGACGGCGGCCGACCGGCGCGGAGCGTGGGTGTGGCATGTCTACGAAGACCTGGGCGACGGGGCGGTGGACGCCGGGCATCCGGACCCGGCGGGCGTGACGGCGGTCGTGGAGCTGATCGCCGAGCTGCACACCCGCGCCGCCGGCCACCCGTTGCTGCCCGAGTGCCGGCACTTCTGCGGCGACCTCGGCGCGCCGTTCTTCTCGGCGAACGTGCGCGACGCCATCGCCGTGCTCGAGGGCGTGGCGCCCCCTCGGGTCGACCCGACGCCGGAGCAACGCGCCCTGCGCGACCGCCTGCTCGCCAGGCTCTGCTGCCTCCGCGACGAGCTGCCGCGGCGATCGCACATGCTCGACGCGCTCGGCGGGCCCGACACCCTGCTCCACGGGGACCTCTGGACCACGAACACGTTCGTCGCCCGGGCCGGCGACGACCTCGTGGCACGCCTGATCGACTGGGATCACGCGGCCGTCGGACCGTCCAGCTACGACCTCTCGACGTTCCTGTACCGGTTCCCGAAGGGCGAGCGCGCGTGGATCCTGGAGGCGTACCGCCGCGCCGTGGCGCGCGCAGGCTGGCGCCTCCCCGCGGCGCGGGAGCTGAACGCGCTGTTCGAGACCGCGGAGTACGCGCGCTACGCGAACCGCGTCATCTGGCCTGCCGTGGCGCTGCTCGAGGAGCGCGCCGCGTGGGGCTTCGAGCAGCTCGCCGAGGTCGAACGCTGGTTCGCCGCCCTCGAGCCCGCCCTTCCCGACTGATGGCCACCGTCGTGCTCTCGGCGTTCAACGTCGCGAATTTGCCGGATGGGGGCGGCCACTTCTGGGTGTACATGCAGTACGCCCAAGGGCTCCGCCGGCTGGGGTGCGAGGTCTACTGGCTCGAGCAGTTCCGCCACGGCAAGGACCCCGATCGCGACGCGCATGTCATGGCGACCTTCCTGGAGCGGATGGAGCGCTTCGGGTTGGGGGGACGGGTCCTCCTCTACACGCGAGGAGACGGGGAGGACGCGCCGATCGAGTACCTCGGGGTCACCCCGGCAGAGGCGGACGCCGTGCTGCGGCGCGCGGATCTCATGCTGAACTTCCACTACGCGATCGATCCGCGCCTGCTCGCCGGCGCGCGCCGCACGGCGCTCGTCGACATCGATCCGGGGCTGACGCAGCTCTGGATCAGCACCGGACAGCTCCGCGTTGCGCCCCACGACGTCTACTTCACCATCGGCGAGACGGTCGGGACACCCAAGGCGCGCTTCCCGGACTGCGGTCTGCGTTGGGTGCACATCCGCCCGCCCGTGTACCTGGAGCTCTGGCCGTACATCTACGCCCCGCGCGGCGAGGCGTTCACCACCGTCGCCGGGTGGTGGTCGGGCAAGTGGGTCAAGGTGATGGAAAACGGGAACGAGGTCTGCCGCGACAACAACAAGCGCGTCGCCTTTCTCGACTGCCTCGAGCTCCCCCGGATGACGCGTCAGCCGCTCGAGCTCGCGCTCCTGCTCGCCGACGGCGACGTCGAGGACCGGTGCCTCCTCGAGCGCCGCGGCTGGCGGGTCCGCGATGCCCGGGAGGTCGCGAGCACCCCCGCGCGGTATCAGGCCTACATTCAGGGCTCGCGGGGGGAGTGGAGCTGCGCGAAGCCGTTCTTCGTCAAACTCCAGAATGCCTGGGTCAGCGACCGGACGGTTTGCTATCTGGCGAGCGGGAAGCCCGCGGTCGTGCAGCACACCGGGCCGAGCGCCTACCTCCCCGACGGCGAGGGGATGTTCCGCTTCTCGACGCTCGAGGGAGCCGCCGCGGCGTTGGACGCCATCAACGCCGATTACCAGCGGCACTGCCGCGCCGCCCGGGAGATCGCCGCGGCCTACTTCGATGCCAAGCACGTCCTGGGCAAGATGCTGAGCGAGGCGCTGCCATGAGACTAGTGTGCCAGGCGAGGCCTGGGAAAGGGGGAAGGATGTACGCGCCACGCAGCACGCTGTACCGTGGCGTCGTGTCGCGTAGGGCCAGCGGTGGTCTGCTCGCCGTCGCTGCCGCGCTGCTGCTCTCGGCCGGATCGTTCGCCGCACGGGAGCCGACGTGCGTGGTCGCATACGACGATGACCGGCTCACGGTGCATGCCGAGGGGGCGCCCCTGGCGGACGTCGTGCGGGAGATCGGCCGGCAGAGCGGCGCCGAAGTCGTGGGCGAGGTGCGCAAGCCACGAGCTGTCAGGCAGAGCCTCGACCGAGTGCCACTCGTCGACGCGCTCGTGCGCTTGCTCGGGGAGCAGAACTTCACGCTACGCTACGGCCCGGAGGGCAAGCTGCTGAGGATCCATCTCCTCGGCGAGCCCCTCGCGGCGGCGGCGCAGACGACGCCCGCCGACGCGAGCAACCGGGGCAGGGAGGAACCGGCGCGGCGGCACCGGCATCGTGACGTGCGATCCTCGCGCGAGACGCTGCCGGATGGACAGGTGGTCGTGACGGTGGCGGGCACGGACACGAGGGGGCGTGACGCGAGCAGCGGGTCGCCGGAAGATCCGGCTCGGCTCTCCCAGCAGGGGGCGACGACGCAGGACTGGCCGGCGCCCGATGAGCTCGACCGAAAGCTCCGTCGCCACTTTCTCGATCTGCTCGCTCAGATGGACGAGGCCACTCGGGCCCAATACTTCACGACACCGGAGGGCCAAAAAGCCCAGGCGCTCTTGGAGGACTTCGCCGCCCACCATCCGCCCGGCCGCTCCAGTCAGAAGGCCAACGACATCCTCTCCGGGCAAGCAAGCCAGACGCCTGCCGGGTCAATTTCTCGTCCCCCGGGGTCGGGTCGCTGACCTCCGCCGGCGCGCGCCCCCCACCGGGGCGCCGCGCGCCCTGGCATGCGCCTTGGAAGCTCCGCGCCGATGCCAGGCCACGTCGTCGTCACCGGCGCCACCGGGTTCATCGGCTCGCACCTGAGCGCTCGGCTGCTCGGCGAGGGCTGCCGGCTCTCGATCGTCACCCGCCGGCCCGACGCGCCGGGCGCGCGCTGGCTCGCGGCGCGCGGCGCGCGCGTCGTCGCCGCCGACCTGACCGACGCGGCGAGCCTCCTCCGGGTGGTGGATGGCGAGCCTTGCGAGGCCGTCGTCCACCTCGGCGCCAACGTCAACCTGGCCGGCGACGACATGCGGGCGACCAACGTCGCCGGCACCGCCAACGTGCTCCGTCTGGCCGAGGCGAGCCGCGCAGGCCACCTCGTCTTCGCGAGCAGCATCGAGGCGCAGGGCCTCGCGCGGGCGGCCGAGCTCCCGCTCGACGAGACGCGTCCCTGCCGCCCGCCCACCCCCTACGGCGAGTCGAAGTGCGACGGCGAGGCCCAGGTGGCCGCCTTCGCGGAGCGGACGGGCGTGCCC
>VBKF01000195.1 GCA_005888095.1 Deltaproteobacteria bacterium
ACCTCGGTACAGCGTGCGGTGCCATGGCATTGACGGGCGGCGCGGCGCGCGTCATTGGCTCGCGGATGCGACGGCGGGCGGCGCTCCTGATTACGGTGGCGTGCGCGGCGTGCGGCGGGCGCGGCGCGGACGTCTATCCGCCGGACGTCGTCCAGAACTTCATGAGCGCGTGCACGGCACGCAGCGACGAGCGCATCTGTCGCTGCGCGCTCGATGCGCTCGAGCGGCGCTTCAGCATCGAACAGTTCCTCGGCTTCGAGGCGCGCATGCGGAGCGGCGAGATGCCGAAGGAGATGGTCGACGCCGTCGCGGGATGCGGTCGGTGACTCTCGTCAACGGGTCGCGCAGCCGAGGACGGAACAACGCTGGCCGGCCGCGGCTGCTTGTCTAGGTTCCTGACGGAAGGCGACAGCCGCTTTAGGCGGATGGCTCCCTCGTGCGGAAGGAAGTGCTTCCACTCAAGGTCTTAACATGCTCGAGGCATCGATTGGATCCGTGAACCGATCACTGTGCCGGCTCGAAGCGCAGAGGGCATCCGATCCACGATGGTGCACCGCGGGCACCATCATAGCATCTATGCCACGGCAGGCCGCCCCCGTTCCGCCTTCCTCAGCTGCCGGATGGCCTGCACTCGAACCGCCAGGCGACGGACCTCTTGAAGGATTGCTTCGGGGGTGCCGTCCAGACCGAGGGGAATTACTTCGAGGGTCTTCCCGAGGTGAACTGTTCGGTGGACTGCGCGCTCCCCTTCGCCTGCCGCATAGATCAACAGACCGGCCGGCAGATCCGTGGCAACGGTGTAGGCGAGGAGCTGATAGAGGTCTGGATGGTTCACGCCGGTAATCTCGACATGCTTGTATTTCGCGTCGCCGACAAACCCGCACTCGTATCCGTCCCACCATGATAAGTCGGGCGAAAGAACGACAGTTCTCGCTTTGTCGAGAGTGAGGAAGTGTCCCGCGCAACCGCGTGGCCACGAGCGCTCGTCGAGACCGAGTGCCTCGCGGAGGGCGATCACCACGAAGCTCTCGAAAACCCTGTTCATGTCAACGAGGAACGCCCACGCGGGCGCACGTCCTGCCTCGTGCTCGAAAGAGAAAGAACGGAGTATCAGCTTCGCCAGTTCGACGGCAGGCCGGTAGTGGCTGTTCAACCGCGTGTAGCGTACATCTGGCAAACGCGCCGGGTGGTACCCGATCAACGCGACGGAACTCAGGATCGCGTCGAAGTTACGGAGAGCTTGGCGCGAAACGGGAGAGCGTATCTCCATGCGGCCGAGCCGGACCAGGGCGGCCTTGATGAGACGATTCTCGTCGATGTCCTCCGTGAACTTGTCGAAGCGAACCTCTGCCGGGGGGAAACGGCCTTGTCGTCGCCGGAGCTGTTCCTCGAAGGACAGGCGGCCCCGGATGGTCTGAAGCGCAGCTTCCTCGGATAGGTAGCCCCATAAGGGTCCTCCCCGCAAAGCACGGCGCACGTGCGCAACGAAGGCCGGGACAAGTGCTTCTACGAGGCTCCTCTCCGCCGCGAATTCGCTGAGCTGGTCTGTCCACCTCACCGGGTCGATCGCATAGGCGATCAGGAAGAGAACGCGCTCCACAGGAATCTTCGGGCGAATCCAGAGGACTTGGGCCCCTAAGTGGACAACGCCTATCTCTGAGCTCGGCGTGAGGTGGTAGAGACCTGAGCCGTTATGGGACGGCTCGACAGTCACGGAGGGCGCTACTCGTCGGAGATCTCGAATCTGGTCCGCAGAGAGCCCGACGGCCTCGCTGCGCTCGTACTCCTTAAGCTCCAAGATCGTCACGTCGGTCTTACTCTTCTTCCGCCCCGTTGGGCTGGCTGACGTCGCCCCGGACCGCCCGCCTGAGCACCTCGAACTCGAACTGCTTCAGGCGACTTTCTTCGCCCACCAGGCGTTCTTCCAGATACGGGATGATGGAGTGCTTCCATATCCTCGCGACCCATGCATCGTCCAGATCGGCACGGAGAAAGTGACTCGGACCAATGGCTCCATGAACATCACCGAGTCGACGGTTGGCTTCTTCAACCACGTCCGATACCCAAACCATCTGCGGCCTGTGCTTCCAGAGCCAACGGCGGAGAAGTCCGCTGAGCAGCGGCTCCTCGGGGAAGAACGGCACGAAGTAAAAGCGGCGTCTTAGCGCAGCGTCGACCAGAGCTATCGAGCGGTCGGCAGTGTTCATCGTTCCGATGACCCAGAGGTTAGCCGGCAACGAAAACGGGTCGCGCGAGTACTGCAGCGTGAGCGTCTCCGTTCGATACTCGAGCAGGAAGTACAGCTCCCCGAACACCTTGCTAACGTTGCCGCGGTTGAGTTCGTCGATGATGAGAACGTGGGGTTCGGAGCTGTGACGGGCTTCATCCGCGAACCGCTTGAGCGGTCCGGGCCGAAGCTCGAAGCCCTCCCCCGTCGCCTTCGGTCGGTAACCCTCAACGAAGTCCTCGTATGCGTACGAGGGATGGAACTGGACGATCTCGCACGCGCCCCCGTAGTGACGGCCGAGTGCGCGGGCCACGAACGTTTTTCCGGTCCCGGGTGGCCCGTAGAAGATGACTTGGCGCTTGTCACGCAAGAGGCGATCGATTTCCAGAAGGCTCTCACGATCGAGAACCAGTCGGTCCGCTAGAGCAGCCAGTGACTCGACCGAGCTGTCGGCCGCGCTCGGCTCCTCAGCGATGTTTTGGGGGTGAGCCTCAGACTGCTTATCAGCCCGCGCCTCGAACCTGCGCTCAAGGTCAGGGAAGCGACCACGCAGGATCTTGCGGAACGGGTTTTGACCAGGGGGGAAGAGCTCGTCGGTGACAGGATAGTATTCGGCCTCGGGTAGCCAGTCGAGGTCGCGGAGAACTATGCAGCTGATCTCATCCTTGTCCGGGTCGATTCGGAGCACCTCCGAGAGGCGTTGGCGGAAACGCCCGAGGGAGCCGGCGCCGTTACCTTGTCTAAAGGTCGCCCACGCCTCTGCTACGGGGCGGCGCTCATAGCGATCGAAGCGCCCGCGACCAACGATGACTGGGGCCCCACGGCGTCTGAAGTACAGGTATGCCCCCTTGTCCAGCTTGAACTCGCGCTGATCTCCGCGCCAAAAGTTGACGTTGTCACGAACGCCGCTGCGCGTGAGCTCTTTTATCCACTCCGGATCCGTTTGGTAGACGCAGTCCTCCATCGCCCTGTCCTCGCACCAGGGCGTCGCGACGTCCGCGACGCCTGAGCCGTGATCAGACCCCGACTGGTTTGAGTTCCCCGAAACATAGACAGGCCTTGAACGCTAGGGGGGTCGACCGCCGGGCCCGCGGCATCAGGATCGTCGCGCGCCCCAGGCTCGTGGTCAGCGTGCGCAGCTGCGTACCACGACTCGGTTCACACCGACCGACTGCCGTAGCGACCATCGTGATTCCGGGCAGAGCACGTGCGCCGCAAGCACGGGCGAGGCCGTTCGTCGATGTCGAGCAGTCCGAACTGCCGCCAGCCAATCGCGGCGAGCCAGGTCCGCGCGCGGACCACGGGAGGCGCCGGTGGCACGGGTCCGACCGGCTGCCGCCACCCGTCGAAGTACATCGCCGACGAGCAGGGATCTAGCCCGCGTTCTCCCTCGCAGTGCTTGGAGCGGTTCCTCAATACGTAAACCAGGCAGTGGCGCACCTCGCGCGGCGTGGTGAGCGCCCGAGCGTGATACCTGTCGCCCCAGACGCGCCCTCGGCGGCCGAGGGCGCGGTTGAGCGCCCGCGCCACGCGGATGGCGAGCCCCCGGAGGCCGCGGCCGAGCGCCCGCGTGTCGTCGGCCTCGACGATGAGATGGAGATGGTCGTCTTGCACACTGAAATGGAGGATCCGAAAGCCCTCGTGGGAGGCCGCAGCGAGCGCACGGAGAACGGCCGGGAAGACCCGGCCGGCCCGCAGGCAGCGGACGGTATGCCCCGTGCGGAGCGTGACGTGCACGGGGTGCGCAGCGCTGTGCGGAGGCCGCGCGCAATGCGCGACGGCGGGGCGGCGGCCCTGGGCGCGCTTGCGACCGGCACCTGCCCGACGCCCACCCCAGGTGCGCGGGGCGGGGAAAGAGAGTTGTTGCAAGGCGCGCGCCATCTTGATCCGGCGATAATAGCAGTCTACCTATCATGTGTCAAGGGCGCAGTCACGGTGGCCGGGTCGAACCTGTCAACGTGGAGTGCCCCGGCTGCACCCAGTCGCTTTGCTCCAACTCGCGCCCCCGCCAGCGAAGCGCCTCCAAGCCATCCTTGATCACTACCGGCGCGTCGAGACAGGCGCGGAGCGCGCGCCCGTCGACCACGGTTCCCTCGTCGCGCCTCTCCCTCGGCCGCGGGTTCGCCCTCACCGCGGGATGGATGCCGCGATGAGCCGCGTTCACGCGAGGGGGTCAGGAGACGCGAGCGCATTCATCCCGAAGGGAAGCGAAGACGGCGAGCGGCTCGTGCGCCTGGCTACCGCGGTAGCGCTATCCCCTCGCCGCC
>VBKF01000196.1 GCA_005888095.1 Deltaproteobacteria bacterium
CGGCGCGAGCGCCTGCGGACGACGGTGGTGGCCGGCCCGTTCCTTCCCGAGACCGACTGGCGGACGCTGCGGCGGGCGGCGCGCGAGGTGGCGGGGCTCGAGCTGCGGCGGTCGGTCCCAGACCTCGGTCAGGAGCTCTGCGGCGCCGCGGCGTCGGTCAGCCAGTGCGGCTACAACACGGCGCTCGACATCGTGCGGGCGCGCGTACCCGCGCTGGTCGTGCCGTGCAGCGAGCTGGGCAAGGACGAGCAGTGGGTCCGGGCCCGACGGCTCGAGCGGCTCGGAGCGGTGCGCGTGCTCGAACCCGAACGGCTCGACGGGCCGACGCTCGCCGCCGAGGTGCGCGCGTTGCTCGGCTTTCGGCCGTCGCCGCTCGCGCTCGACCTCGGCGGGGCGCCGCATACGGTCGCCCTCCTGGACGAGATGCTCGGGGGGACGCGTCTCGGCGCGGCGGCCGACGAGCAGCGGGTTGGCGGAGGGCTGGGCCCTTGACGGGCGCGATTCCCGACCTCGCGCGCGTGCGCGCCTTCCTGCGCCACTGGTGCGACGCCGAGGTCGCGCTCGACCGCCTGGAGGTGAGCCACCTGTCGGTCGGCCCCGACGGGCCGCGGCGCGCCCTCTACGAGGGGCCGGGGCCGGGCGGGCAGATGCTGCGCCTGATCGCCCAACGCATGGAGGCCGGGGAGGGCCGGCGCCTCGAGGCCGAGCTCAACCACCTCTGGCCCGGCGCGCCGGCGGTCGCGGGCTTCGTGCGGCCCGCGATCTACGCCCCCGAGCTCCACGTCCTCTTCCAGGTCTTCCCGGCCGACCGCCGGCTCGCCGCGCTCGCCCGGGCGGTGGACGGCGGCGCGATGGCGCCGGTGCTCGAGGCGGCGCTCGCAGCGCGCACGGGGCACGCGCGGGTGGCGGATGTCGCCGTGCACGTCGTGCGCTACAAGCCCGAGCGGAAGTGTGTGTTGCGCTACGACCTCACGTGGGCGGGCGGGGCGGCGCCCAGCCGGCCGGCCGTGGTGTACGCGAAGGTGGCGCGGCGGGCGAAGTTCGAGCGCACGCGGCACATCCTCGGCCGCATCCGCGCCGCCGACGACGGCCTCGGCTTCGAGTTGCCCGAGCCCCTCGGCACGCTGCCCGAGCTCTGCATGGAGTTCTTCTCCCACCTGCCGGGGGTTCCTCTCTCGACGCTCGTCGCGGCCGATGCATTCCCGCGGCTCTGCGAGCGGGCCGCGGCGAGCTTGCTTCATTTTCACACCGTTCCCGTCACCCTCGGGTGGGAAAGGGGGGTGGCGGCGAACGTGGCGAAGGTGACCGACCGCGCCGCGGAGTTCGCCATCCTCTTTCCCGGCGAGCGGCAGCGAATCGCGGCGCTCCGCCGGGATCTCCGTGCCCGCCTTGGCGCGATGCGGCCGTCTCGACTCCGGCTGACCCATGGCGACTTCCAGGGTGACAACATCCTCATCGACGGGGCCCGCCTCGGGCTGGTGGATCTGGAAGATTGTGCAATGGGCGACCCGGCGGACGACGTCGGGTCGAACTGGGCGCAGCTCACGTGGCATACGCTCGAGGCGGGCACGCGGACGCCGATTCCGAACCTCGGCCGACAGGCATTCCTCGCGGCGTATCTCGGCCGGACCGACGCCGAGACGGCGGCGCGCGTGCCCACCTACGCCGCGATGCGCTGCTTCCTCTACGCCTTTCAGCGCCTCCGGCATCCCCAGGACTCCGCCCGGTACGAGCACGCCGAGGCGATGCTCCGGGCCTGTGAGCACGTCCTCGCGGAAGGGCTCCCGTGAACCTCCAATCCGGCGCCCCCGAAGCCAGGGTCTTCATCATCTCCTACGAGTTCCAGAGCAAGAAGCTCCGCCCGCGCGACTCCCACGATGAGGAATCCTTCAAGGTGCGCAAGGGGAAGGTCGGTGGCTATGTGGATTACCTCGACCCGGCCGACCGCGCCTTCGTCGATCGGGTCATCCGCGAGCTGGACGATCCCTATTGGCCTGCATCACAGGAACGGGGCTCGGCGCGATCCGTTCGTCCGAGCCTCACGCGCCCAATCGACCCGCCGTTCGCGCGTTGAGGTTCTGGGCCCCGGCCAGCAGGGCCGCCGCCCGATCGCGCCAGCCGGTCGGCATCTTGCGGACGAAGTACTCAGCCTGCTTGAGCAGTGACTGGGCCTGAAACCATCTCAGCGCTTCATCCTCGACCAGGTCTGCGATGCCCTGCCGGAAGATGGCCGCCGCCTCTTTCACCCGCTCGGGTGGCTGCGTCCGACCCGCGTGGCGTTCCAACCAGGCCAGCCAGTCCCCGGCGTCGAGCTCGATGGGACCCTGGCATGCTTCGTCCCAGTCGAGCACACCCGGTCCTCCACCGACGTCGAGGACGTGGCGGCCATAGTAGCTGCCGTGCCTGAGGGTGGGCGCTCCCCCTCCCGGGCTCCGGCTACGGAGGGCGTCGAGGCACCGCCGCGCCTCAGCCCCCAGGGCGGCATCTGCGCCGGCCAGGGCGCGGCGGTGGCGCTCGGCGCGGGTGAGGAGGCGGCCCAGATTGCACACCGGCAGGAAGTCCGCCCGGATGCCCGCGCTGGCGCGCAGCCACGTCGCCGCGAGGTGGGCCGCGAGGTTCACGCGCCCCGCATCGATCAGGTCGGACCCGGAGGGTCCGACAAGCCACTCGTTGGCGATCAGGAGGTGCCCGGGCGCGTACCCGGCCGGGGCGGGGACGGTGGGGGGCCGGCCGCTCGCCAGCCCCCGAGCCTCCAGGAGCTCGTACAGCCTCGCCTGCAATCCCGCGTCCTCGGAGGCCGAGAAGACCTTGACGACGACGCGCCGCCCCTTGGCCCAGACGGCAAAGACGCAGCGTCGCCCCGGATGATGCTGGAGAAGCTCGACACCGGACGCTTCGGAGACGCCGGCGGCGGCCAGCACGCTCACGACTCCCTGCGCCTCGAAGGCCTTCAGCGCGGGTATCGCCGGATCGACGGGAAATGACAGGAGATCGCCTCGTCGGTGCGGCCGACGGCGGCCGCTTCCGCGGGCCTCGTGCGTTGTGCCCCGACCGACGCGGCCGCCATGACGGCTATCGCCCGGAGCCTCGCTGGTCAATCACGCTCGGCGCGAGGCGAACGAGCGGCGATCAGCTCAGAAGTTCCACTTGAGCTTCAGGAATACGCCCTGGGCGAGGTTGCCCGAGAAGTCGTCTGGATGGTCCCGGGTTCGTCCGAAGGCCGACCCCGCAAGGAACAGCGCACCGATGAGCTCGACCTCGAGGTGCTCCCACTCCTCCAGGCCGAGCGCCATGTCCCACTCGTGCCCGATCGCGCCGCTCCTGCCGTTCGGATCCGCCTTGAGCTTCGTGTCGCGCAGGAACTGGGCCGGGACCGCCTGCTGGTAGTAATGGTAGAGGAGCTCGAGCGAGCTCGAGTGGAGGATCCGCCAGCCGACCGAGGCGGTGACGATGTGGAGGTTCGAGAGCTCCGGGCGCGCCAGCTCGCCGTAGTAATGGAAGCGATCGACGCCGAGGAAGCGGTCGTTGTTGCGGTGGAGTCCCGTCTGGCGAAAGGCCGTGTCCTCCCCGTGTCTCGCGTTGGAGTCGCCCGACCCGAAGGCGTAGCCGAGCGTGAACGCGGGCCGCCATCGGAGCGGAGATTCCAGCGTCGTCCTGGCGTCGATCGCAAACCCGCCCACGTCATGGTGCCGGCGCGAGGAGAGCCGCTCGTGCGTCTCGTCGCGCTTGTTCACGGGACAGGGGGTGTCCGAGTCCGCACAGCTGTCGAACCCGAACACCGTCTCGTCGCCAGCCACCCATGCTCCATCGAGACCGTAGGACAGATCCCCGAGCGCGCCCCCGTCGAGCTCGCCGGAGGCCCGCGCCCCGAGCCAGAGCAGGCGGGCATCGCTCGGGTCCTCTCGATCCTGCCGCAGGATCTGGCCGATCGAGCGCTGGCCGGAGTGGTCGGAGTGGTAGAGGGAGAATAAATCGAGCCGTTGTCTCTCGCTCCAGGCCCACGCGGCGTTGCCGAGCAGGCGGAAGACGTTCTCGTCGTCGGGCGTGATGAACCGGGTCAGGGTCGAGTCGGGCGCCAGCTCCTGGCCGACGCCCAGCTCGCTGTGCATCTCCGGCCGGTCGTAGTAGACGCGGAGCGCG
>VBKF01000197.1:0-471 GCA_005888095.1 Deltaproteobacteria bacterium
TTCGAGCCGGTCCTGGATCCGCCAACCGTGGCCCTGGAAAGCCAACTCGTCTTCTCCGTTCTGTTCGGCGAGGTCCACGAGTTCTGAGGCAATGGCGAGCCGCTCGGCCGTCAACGCGATATCTTCGAGTGCGGCATGGCGTACCGTCAGGGCCTGTGCGAGCACACTGGCGCTACCAGCCAGACGCGCGACGTCCACCGCTTCTCTGCTCAACGGTTCTTGCTGGCCGGGGGGATCAGCGAACCGCACGGCCGTCGACAATCGGCTCAGTAAACGGGTGCGGGTCGCCGAGGGCGCTGGTCCGATCGCTGAGAGTGCATCCCTCAGCAGATGGACCAGAGCCGGGTCGTACTCCGGCCCTTCGCCCAATGCGAACGGCTGTCCGTAGGAGAGCGCTGCCCGTGTAAGCGACGCCGAGTCGCCAAGCGTGCGCGCGAGATCGGCCGCGCGAACAACGCTCTCCTTGTTTGC
>VBKF01000197.1:561-4385 GCA_005888095.1 Deltaproteobacteria bacterium
GTGAGTCCAAGGGTCAGCAGACGCGCCGCCTCTTCGTAGGCCAGGAGCGCCATGGCGCGTTCGGCGGCGCGCAATGCGTAGCGAACCGCCTTGTCCGCGTCGTCCACCTGCCCGGCCTCGAGGAAATGGTAGGCGAGCTCCGAGAGATGAGCGTCCACCCCGGGCAGGCGCTCGATCGCTTCGCCCACGGCGCGATGCAGCTGCATCCGTTCCGATACGCGGAGCACGTCGTACAAGGTCTCTCGGATCAGCGCATGCGCAAAGCGGTGGCCACGAGCACCGTTGGGAAGTGGAGCAATCATGCCGGCTTCCGCCGCCTCTTCCATCGACTGCACGGCTGCCTCCTCCGCCTGCCCGTCCGTCCTGGCGGCGCCGATGATCATCAGCACGGATGCCACTGGCGCAGAGGCAAACTCTCGGCCGATCACCGCCGCGATGCCCAGGACCTGGCGACACATCGCGGAGAGCGGGGCCAGCCGGCGCAGAATGACGGCGTGCACGCTCTGGGGCACGCTGATCTTCTGCGCTGCGTCCGCGCCGTCGCCGCGCAGGAGCCCGTCCTGCGCGATCGCGCGGACGAACTCACCGACGAAGAGCGGGTTGCCTTCGGTGCGCTGATGCAGGAGCGACGCGAGCGCCGTGGATGGCTCGACTCCGACCGCGACCCGCACGTACTCGGCGACCTCCGGCTCGCTGAGACCGCGCAGCAGCAGCCGCTCCGTGGCCGGCTCGCGCGCGAGATCGACAAAGACTTGGCTCAGGACATGCTCGCCGCGTAGTCCCACCTCGCGACCCGTACCGAGGACGAACATCGGCACATCCCGCAACGACCGCGCGATGAACTCGAGTAGCAGCAGCGACGACGGATCCGCGCCGTGCAGATCATCGAGCACGATCACCAAGGGGCCTTGCTCGGCGATCGTGCCGAACAACCGCGCGATGCTGTCGAACAGCCGGAACCGCGCGTCCGCGGAATCGCTGCGCGGAAGCTGCGCGACCTCCGGGCCGCCCTCGCGAACGGCAGCGACGAAGTGCGCGAGCTCCGCCGTCCCGGTCATCAGTGCTCGGAGAGATCCTTCGCCCACGTGCTTCAGGGCGGCGCGCAGCACCTGCAGCCACGGCCAGAATGCCGGCGCCCCCTCGTCCTCGTAGCACCGGCCCCAGAGCACGCGCCCACCCTGCTGGCGTACGATGCTCGCCAGCTGCTCGCACGTACGGGTCTTCCCGATTCGACCCGCGCGGACCTCGTCGAAGGCGGCGCGCAACCCGGCCATCTCGCGCTCACGGCCGATAAAGACCGGCCCAGGAGAGAATGTGGTGGGCATGGCCTCATATCCCCGCAGTGGGATGAGCGCCGACTATCAGCGATTCAGTCACAGTTTGTCAAGAGACAGCAGAGTGAATCGACGGGTGTCTCGAGCGAAATCTAGACGCGTTCGCTGCCGAACCCGTCCGGCGTTGTCAGAACCGTGCCGACACCATGATGCCGAAGGTACGCGGCTCACCCGGGGTCGTGAGGATCGTCCCGCCGGGGCCGCCCGGGAGCGCGAACGGGAAGTAGCCCGTGTCCTCCAGGTTCTTCGCGAAGAGAGACACGCCGATGCCGGCTCGTTCGTAACCGACGCGTGCGTTCAGCAGCTCGTAGGCCGTCTGTCCACGCGCGTTGTCCTCGAAGAAGCTGTAGCCACCGAGGCCCTGGTATTCCACCCGAGCGAATCCGCCGTGGCGGTGCCGGTACTGCATGGCGACGGAGAAGGTGTACGGCAGGACGAGCTGGATGTCGTTGCCGTCGAAGCGCTCGCTCGTGCGCGCGACACGGAACCGATCGAAGCGGGCGTCGATGTAGCCGAGCCCCGCGATGAGGTCGAGCCCTTCCAACGGCCTGGCGACGACGTCGAGATCGAGACCGCGAGAGGTCACGGCCTGGGCATTCAGTACCGTGAATGAGGTGAGACCTACGCGACGCGTCACCTGAAAGTCGTCGACGAGGATGTAGTAGAGTGCCAGGTTCGCGATCATGCGGCCGTCCAGCCACTCGCTCTTCGCGCCCACCTCGTAACTCCAGTCCCGTTGCGGATCGTATTTCGCCGTGCGCGGGTCGTCGGTGAGGTGTGAGAAACCCGACGGGCGCTAGCCTCGGGCGACGGTCGCATAGACGAGCAGCGGGGGGCGGGCGTGCCAGCCGAGGGTGACCGTTGGCAGCACGCCCGCCGACCGCGTGCTATCGCGCAATGTTGGGACGACGGGGACCGCGGCGCCCTGCGCGAGCGCGTGCAGCGCGTGCTCCCGCCTGATGCGACTGGTATCGGACTGGTAGCGGAGGCCGAGCGTCAGCTCGACCGTCTCGAGCAGGGAGAGCGTCGAGTCCGCGAAGCCGGACGCGGACCGATTCGACAGCCGGGCATGCTGCACGTTCTCCAGCGGAGCGGTGAAGGGCAGACCGAGCCCGCCCGGGGGAGGACCCTGGATCACCGCCGTGCTGTCGAGGCGGACCACGAACCGCGGCTCGATGCGGTCGTCCTCGAAGAAGCCCCCAACGTTCCACCGCCAGCGGGTGGCGTCGGCCGGGGACGAGAGACGCAGCTCCTCCGTCCAGTTCACGGCACGGTGGTTGTCCCCGCCCACCGCCACGTCGCGAGGCGAGAAGTCGAAATCGAACGCGCTCCGCTCGGCCGCGAAAGAGCGTCGCGCCGTGATCGAGACGATACGCCACAGGGGTGCGGTGTAGGCGACCCGGGTCGCCGCGAGGTACTCGTCGGTGCGGAGATGGCCGCGGGTATCGTAGCGGACCTCGAAGGGGTCCGGCTGGTCGAGGAGCGTGAGCGCCTTCGGGCCCTCGCCGGCATGGTCCGCCTCGCCGGTGAAGGCGATCTCGAGCCCGGAGAGCGGAAGAAGGAAGAGGTTCGCACGGCCCGCGAACTGCTCGCGGTCGTCCAGGGTCGTGTGCAGGAACCGGTTCTCGATGTAGCCGTCGCGCTTGGACTCGAGCCCGGAGAGGCTGAAGGCGGCCGCCCTGCCGAGCGGCCCGCTGGCCGCGCCCTGATAGACCTGCGTGTCGAAATCGCCGTAGCGCACGCTCGCATGGCCGCCGACCTGCTGTCCGGGGCGCCGGGTCGTTATTCGGATCGCTCCGGCCTCGGCATAGCGCCCGAAGCGCGTCACCTGCGACCCACGGAACACCTCCACGCGATCGACGTCGAGGAGGTCCACGTCCGCCGCTGCCCGCTGGTCCGGGTAGGGAACGTCGTCGACGTAGATGCCGACGGCGGGCGGGCCGACGAAGGCACTCGCCAGCCCACGGATCGAGACGAACGCGCTGTCCCGGTCGCCGCCCTGGTTGACGACCAGGCTCGGGACGTAGGTGCGGAGCGCGCGGGTGTCGTCGATGCCGGCGGCCTCGAGCTCCTCGGCAAAGACGGGCGTGACGCTCGCCGGCTCGCGTTGGGCCGTGGCTTCCGCGCGTGGGGCGGTGACGATGACGGGTTCGAGCGGCTGCGCGCGGTCGGCGGCGAGCGAGGAAAGCGCCAGGAGCGAGCAGAGCGTCGCGGCGGTGAAAATCGTCGCGGCGCGCCGATTGCCGGCCGAGCCACCCGAGCGCGGGAGGCGCGAGGAGCTGCGTCTGTGCTCACGCGCCGCTGCGGTCAGATGATTACCACCGCACGAAATGCCAAGGCGCACCTATCCGAGTTTCTGGAGCGCGGCCACGAGGAGGAGATCTGTCCCCTGCCAGAGTCACGTGGGCGCGGTTGTCCTACGCACCATGTCTGGATGTCAATGATCGCGCGATCCGCCACGAGTACGCGAACGGGGAGATCTTCGATATG
>VBKF01000197.1:4501-11835 GCA_005888095.1 Deltaproteobacteria bacterium
GTCGGCCGCCGAGCTCATCTCGGGCAGGCCGAACATGGTCACGAATCCGACTGTCCTCGTCGAGGTGCTCTCGGAGGCGACCGGTGACGACTGTACGAGTCGGGGCCCGGCCCCTCACGCCGGTCCCGCCGCAACTTCTCGAACGGGTTCTCCTCCGGGCGGATCACCTTGGCGTCGCAGATGTCCCTGTAGAGGGAGCGGAAAGTCGCGTCGATGATGTTTCGGGCGATCCTTAAGGACAGCCCCTTGTCGCGGAGCCGGTCCTTGAATTGCTTGACGTCGTTCACGCTCAACCGCACCAGGGAGACGGTGCCGAGCGCGAGCAGGATGTGGTCCGGGTGGCGGCAGTAGTCGCGCACCAAGGTAGGCTCCGGCCGGGACGCGGGGCATCGGCCCCGCGCGGGGTCAGTCACGCAGGAACTGCTGCGGCGTGACCACGTTCAGCGCCGTCCGGCCGCGAAAGTCGGCGGGGTTCCAGGTGATGAAGGTCGACGCTCGCGGCCGGCAGCTCTCGGCGGCGGTGAGCATCAGCGCGTCCCCGAGCTTCATTCGCCGAGCCAGGCGAGCGGTGACGTCGTCTGCCTCGAAGTAGAGGCGTCGCGTCTCCGGCCACACCCTCAGACTCGCGCGGCGCGGCGGTCGCCGGAACGACGAGAGCAAACGGCTTGCCCCTGCGCGTAATCAAGACCTGCTCGCCCTGCCCCACCGGGCGCAGAGCGTCGCCGGTGCGGTTCTTCAGCTCCCTCGCGGTCATCGTTTTACTCAGCGCCGGGCAACCGCTTCGCTCCCGGATCGCCGCTGCCCGCGCGATCCGCGCGCCGGGTCCGCTGGCGCCATCGGACATCGGCGCAACGCCGTCTTTCGGATTCTCGCCCGGCAACCTGTGCCGGCTCACCCCGGTGAGGCCGAGCACGTATGGAAGGATGGAGACTCCCGGCGCCGCGACGTCGGGGACCAGGCGATCCATGATCTATGTACGGGATAGACGCATCAGGGCCAACCCGACATCCAGAGTTCATTGAGACCCCCCGCAGGACTGGCGTGAACCAAAGCGCGGGCCGAGACGTGTACCCGTCTGCCGGTGCACGAGAGCGCCGAAGCCTCGCCCGAGGGAGGAGCGCACGGGATGTGCGAAGTCACCGAGCGCGCCGGCTAGCGGTGGCGACGGTCGGGGCGGTCCTGATGCTCGCTGGGGGAGTGGCGGCGAAGCCGAGCCACTGCGCGAACTGCCTCGCGCTCGTGCCGAAGAACGAGGATTGCACGGGGACAAGGCTGGAGAAGAGGGCCTGCCGGAGGATGCACGCGGCGGAGCGGGCGACCTGCCACAAGGTCGTGAAGGTGTGCAAGCAGCAGGACCCCGGCACGAGCGGCATCTGCCTGCCGTCCAGCACGACCACCACGCCGCCGACCACGACCTCCACGACCACCAGCTCGACCACCACGACGACCTTGGCCGGGAACAGCGGGCCGGTCACAGGCCTTCACTATGCTCCCAACCATAACTTCGATTCGAGCAGCCACTATGTGCCTGCCAAGGCGGGATTCAATCTGGCCGACGTGAGCAGCGTCAGTCAGCTCGATTCTCTCCCCAGCGGTGTCAAGGGACTGGTCTACCTAGGACTGTGCAATGGCGCTGATCCGTCGTTCATCAGCGCAGTACAGCTCTTCATTGGTGATTCGAAATTGTTCGGTTTCTACCTGATGGACCAGCCGGACCCCACTGGTCGGTTCGCTCCTCTGTGCCCGGCCGCCAACCTGATGGCCGAGTCGGACTGGATACACGCCAACTTACCCGGCGCCCAGACCTTCATTGTCATGATCAACGTCAATACATCGACCGCGCCGGTGTACGCGAACACCTACAATCCGGGCAATTCGCATATCGATCTGTATGCGCCCGACCCCTATCCCTGCCGCACAGAGGTCGGCGGTTGTGATTACAGCAGGATTACCAGGGCCGTTGCTGCCGCAGAGGCGGCGGGAATTCCGCGTGGCAGCATCGTGCCGGTCTATCAGGCGTTCGGGGGTGGCAACTGGTCGGACGACGGCGGGGGGCAATACACCCTCCCGACCGCGAGTCAGGAACAGCAAATTTTAGCGACCTGGGCGTCAGTGGTTCCCAATCCTGTGTTCGACTACGCCTACTCCTGGGGTACGCAGAATTCAGATCAGGCGCTGGAAGGCTCGACGGCTTTGCAGGCGGTCTTCTCAGCCCACAACGCCACGTCGGCGGGGCCTCGAGATCGGTGAAGTTGACTCGTGCCCGACCGATCCCGGAAGTTCGGCGGCACCTGATCCTTCCGCGTCGCTCACCGATGTCCCGGCCGGCCGCGGCCTGGAGGGATAGCTTCGATTCTCTCGCCCTGCTAGGGCCATCCCATGCGCCGTCTCATCCCCGCGCTGCTGTTGCCGGTCTTCGCGGCGACCGTCCTCGCCTCCGACACCATCGGCCGCGACGCACTCGGGCCGCGCACCATCCGTCTCGCCTACGAGGCGCGCGTCACGCCTCCGCCCGGCACGGAACGAGTCGAGCTCTGGTTGCCCCTGCCGCGCGAGGAGAATCAGGCGGTCCGCGAGCTCAAGCTGAGCGGGAGCGGCCACGTGACCGTGGTTCGCCTGCCCGAGTCCGCGGATCGCGTGGCGTGGGTGCGTGCCGAGAAACCGAGCGAGCCGGTGGTGCTCGGCGTGACCGCCTTGGTGACACGCCAGGAGTTGCGCGCCCCCGTTTCGGCGAGCCGCGCGCGGGTCGCCGATGTCGACCTGGCGGCGTACGCCGCGGAGCTCGGCCCGAGCCCGTCGGTCCAGATCAACGACGAGGTGCGCGCGATCGCGCGTCGCGAGACGGCTGGGAAGCCGACCGTCGTCGCGCAGGCGCGCGCCCTCTACGACTGGGTCTTCGACCACATGCAGTACGACAAGAGCGTGCCCGGCTGGGGACTCGGCGACATCCCCTACTGCCTGAAGGTCGGCAAGGGGAACTGCACCGACTTCCACACGCTCTTCATCGCGCTCGCGCGAGCAACCGGGATCCCCGCCCGCTGGAACATGGGCTTCCCCGTGGCCTACGGCGACGGCAAGGCCGACACGGGCGACCAGACGGTGGCCGGATACCATTGCTGGGCCGAGTTTTACGCGCCCGGCGCCGGCTGGGTGCCGGTCGACATCTCCGAGGCCCGCAAGCACCCCGAGCTGAAGGACTACTTCTTCGGCAACCTCTCGGGTAACCGCGTGCTGTTCACGCGCGGGCGGGATCTCGTGCTCGACGGCCGCGGGAAGGTGCTCAACTACCTGATCTACCCGGTGGCGCGCGCGGACGGGAAGGAGACGTCCGGCGTGGAGTGGAAGTTCAGCTACCGCGACGTCCCCGACACCGAGCTGACGCGGACGGCCGCCGACTACGGCAGCGGGTCTCAACCAGCGGCGACGCTCGCGCTGCTTCACCCGACGCCGTAGGCTCCGTCGTCCTCGACGACGACCACCGCCGGATCCGGTTGGCCTTCCGCCTCGCGCGACGCGCCGTCTCGGTTCTCCGTCGTACGAAACCGGAACGGCATCGCGCGTGAACATGCCAAGGCGATGAAGTAGGGCCCGGGCGTTGCCGCCCTTCGATATCAATGCTATCAAACGGACCGATGCCCCAGCTGATCGTGAGGAACATCGAAGCGCAGGTGGTCAGCGAGCTGCGACAGCGCGCCGCTCGGCGCGGCGTGTCCATGGAGGAGGAGCACCGCAGGATCCTCCGCGAGGTGTTGGTCCACGGTGGAAAGAAGCGCCGGACGCTGAAAGAGCACCTCGCAGACATGCCCAACGTGGGGATCGACGCGCTGTTCAAGCGTCCGCCGGCGAGGATGCGTCGTGTTCGGCTCTGATGGCGTTTCTGCTCGATACCAACGTCGTCTCCGAGCTGCGCAAGCGCGACCACTGTGATGCGGGCGTGCGGCGATGGTTCTCGGCCGTCGATGACGAGGAGCTGTTCCTGAGTGTGCTCGTTGTCGAGGAGATCCGTCGCGGCGTCGAGCTGATCCGCCGGCGCGACGTCCGGGGAGCGCGATCACTCGAGCGGTGGCTGCGAGGACTCGAACGGCTTTACGAACACCGAATTCTGCCTGTCACGATCGAGATCTGCCGCCTCTGGGGTGGCCTGAGTCTCGACCGTCCGCTCGCGCCAGTAGACGGGCTCATCGCTGCAACCGCGCTCCATCACGGGCTCACCTTGGTGACCCGCAACGTCGCCGATGTCGAGCGCTCGGGCGTCGAGGTTCTAAACCCTTTCGCAGCGGCGTGACGCAGCCGGGACCGCGGGTGGCGTTCCGACGAGCCGCAGGGACCGCAGCGCGTGTGCCGGCACCACCAGCTCGACTCGACCGCCGTCGACCGCGCGCGCCTCCCCGTCGGGCGTCTCGTCGAGACGCGCCGGCACGACTTCCGACACCGGAAAGCCGAGGGCGATCCGCGTTGCGACGTCGCCGTCGGTGGGATTCAGCAGTCGGAGGATCATTCCCGGGCCGCTCGCCGCCGGCTTGAGTGCGCTCACCAGGATATCGCGCGGCGACACCTCGAGCAGCGGCCGATCGGGCGGGAGCAGCGGGGCGTCGCCCGCCGCCACGGCGCGCAGCCCGAGCTCGGCGTCGCGCGCCGCGCGCGCGTCGGGGCCAGCATACAGAGACAGGACCGCTTCGATCGTCCCGAGACACTGCGCCCCGGGTGCCGGCATCAGCGGGCCCGCAGGCCGCGGACGGCTCCGGAGGTCCATGCGCGCGAGCCAGCCGACGGCGCGCACCAGCGTCACGGCGATGATGCCGTCGGGCGTCACCTCCGCCTCGGGAAGCCCGGGCGCAGCGACGGTCAGGCCGTTGGCGGCGACGAACCCCTGGTGGGGAAACGTCGAGGGCGCCGGATGCACCCAGCGACTCGCGTCGCGCCGCTCGGTCCGGCGGCACGCCACGTCGAAGGTGGTGGAGGCCAGGAACGAGGTGACCGGGCTGCCCGTCGGGAAGAGCAGCCGCAGCCGGTGGTCGCGCGCCGCGTTGGTCACCCGTACGAGCAGGTCGACGCGCGCGGTGCCGGGCACGAGGCGCACTTCGGTGTCCACCACCAACGGTACCCGCTCCGGGCTTCTCGCCCGGCGGCCGGCGTCCAGGCTCGCGGGGACGGCGAGCACGCGGCTCACCAAGAGATGCCGGATGCCGGTGGCATCGATCCGGCGCCGGACGCGCACCTCGGCGAGCGTCGCCTCGCCCTCGCGCACGGGATCGAAGTCGTAGGCGTCGCCCCGGTCGCCGACGTCCTCGAGGCCGGCGAGGCCGTTGTAGGTCCGATCACCGAGGCGAACGGCGAGCGTTCCGTCCTCGCCTGCGGCGACGCCGATCGCATCGCACGAGATCTCCCGGGCCTCGTCCTCCAGGTCGGGATGGCGGCCGGACGGCGCCAGCCGGAAGCGCCTCCAGCCGAAGGCCGGCACAGCGGCGGCTACGAACTCGATGGTACGCGCGGGGACGTCGGCGAGGAGCCGGATGCGGTCCGTCCCCTCGTCGGCGACGAGGCGTGCCGGCTGCCCATCCACCGTGTAGCCCTCGGCGGTGAGCCCGATCTGGAGCCAGGGATGGACGCTCACCTCGTTGCCGACGCCCAGCTCGATCCAGCTGCGAGGGACCGGCGCGAAACGCACGACGTCGGTCCGCGGATGCGGTGAGGGGTTGAAGACCGCCAGGTCGAACGCCTCGCCCCACGGCGAGCGGCGCTCGGCGCCGAGACCGGCGATGCGCTCGAGCGCGCGGGTGGCCGTCTCGCTCGCGAGCTCCTCGGCCGCGTCGTACCGCGCCTGCATCTGCTCGTGGACCCGATCCTGCGAGCAGCCGCCGATCGAGTCGTGCGCCTGGTTCTGGAGGAGAGCGCGCCAGGCCGCACGCAGCGCGGGCCGCTCGTCGGGTGCGCCGAGGGCCGCGCCGAGAGCGGCCCAGGGCTCCGCCCAGCCCTCGAGGAGCGCCTCGATCCGGCGGTTGCGGAGCTTGAGCGGCAGGCGTGCCGACCACACGCCGGGCAGCAGGTTCGCCGTGCGCGCGCCGAGCAGCTCGCCGCGAAAGCGCGGGGCATCGGCGGGCAGCAGCGCCGCGAAGTCCTCGAGCAGGCCGCGCACCACCGTCCACCCCGTCGCGCGGGCGAGCGTCTCCGCCACCACCCCCGCGTGCGGCTCGGGCAGCGCGTGGTCGAAGCCGTTCATGAGGAGGACCGCGTCATCGCCCGCGGGCGCGAGCGAACGCGCGATCTCCGCGAGCCCGTGCGCCGCGGCGGCGGGGTCGAGGGGCAGACCCGACGCCGCGAAGTAGCCCTCCGCCAGGCGGTGCGCGAGCACGGCGCTGCCGTCGGGGGCGGTCCACAGATACGCGGCGGGCAGGGCCTCGACCTCGTCGCCCCCGCCACGCCAGTAGATGAAGGGCCCGAGGCCGAAGCCGTGGAAGAGCTGCGGGAGCTGCGCGGGATGGCCGAAGGAGTCGGGACAGTAGGCGACGCGCGACACCGGGCTCACCGCGGCGCCGACGCGACGTCCCTCGAGCAGGTTGCGGACATGTGCCTCGCCGGAGGGGAGAAGCGAGTCGGGCTGGACGTACCACGGCCCGATCGCGAGGCGCCCCGCGCGGCACGCCGCCTCGAGGTCGGCGCGCCGGCCGGGACGGATCTCCAGGTAGTCCTCGATCACGACCGTCTGTCCGTCGAGCAGGAAGCGGAAGCCGGGATCCTCGGCGACCAGCTCGAGCACGCGGTCGATCAGGTCGACGAGGCGGGCACGGAAGGACTGGAACGTCCGGTACCACTCGCGGTCCCAGTGCGAGTGCGAGACGAGGACGCACTTCATCGCCGCGCGGCGGTGTACCAGAGGGGTATTGGACGCTTCAAATCGCCGCCGGGGGGGCAGCGCCTCAGCCGGCCGCGGCGATCCGGCTCGGCGCGACCGCCGCCCCGCGCCCGCGGTCGAGCACGCGATGGTAGACCTCGACGAGCCGCGCCGCGCTCGCCTCGAAGGCATAGGCCTGCGCCGCCGCGTAGGTGCGCTCGCGCGCGGCCGCGAGCTCGCCGGCATGCTCGACGTGGTGGTCGATGCGGGCCGCGAGGTCGGTCGGGTCGCCGCTCGTGAAGCGGAACTCCGGACCGAGGGCGAGCCGGGCAGCGGCGCTCTCCGGGCTGTCGGCGACGAGCACCGGCAAGCCGCAGCTCATGGCCTCGAGCACCGCCATGCCTTCGAGCTCGACCTCGCTGCAGTGTACGAAGAGGTCGGCGGTGTTGTACAGCCGCTCGAGCCGCTGGTCCGAGACGAAGCTGATCTCGGGCGGGTGCGG
>VBKF01000198.1 GCA_005888095.1 Deltaproteobacteria bacterium
CGCGGTGCCAGCGAGGCGACCCTGGAGCGTGCGGACGAGCTCACCGCGTATGCGATCGAGACGATCCGTGAGGACGCCCTGAGCGCCGGACCAGGGACGCACCTGGACGTGACGCTCCCGGCGCAGGCCGGCATGGCGGACCTGGCGAGCGTGCGGAATGCGCTCGCCAGGCTCGACCGGCACGGGATCGCGGTGAGCGTCCGGCGCGACGTCCCCACGCCCGTCGTGATTCCGGCCCCACCCGGGACACGGAGCGATCGCGGGGTGACCTGACCCGTTTCAGTCCGCGGAGGCGCCTGACGCGCCGACGGCCGAGGAGGCCGTCCGGCTGTCGCTTGATCTGGAACGCGGTCCGGCGTGAGCACCGTGATCCTCGTGCGGTGCCGCGGGGGTCAACCGAATCGCGGCTTCCTTCGTTCAAAGCCTGAGCAACATTCACCAGAGCGGGCTCGAAACGCACGGGGGGGGCGGATCGACCAACGGGGGGAGGAGGAGACGAACCCGTGACGAAGCCGAAGACGAAGAGCATCCTCGCTGCCGGCGCGCTCGCGCTGGCCGTTACCGCTAGCCCTGCTGCTCAGGCGCCGCCCGCAGCCATCGCGCCGGCAGCGTGGTCGTCGGAGCCGGCGTCGGCCGCGCAGTCGCCGATGGACGACGGGGAGGCACCCGCTTCCGCCTGCCCGTCGAGTCTCGCCGGCGGCCGAGCTGCCCCCCGGGACGACGATCCGAACTCCGGGGACGGCGGCGAGAGCGACGGGAGCGGTGACGACGACCGGTGGGAGTGAGAATTGACCCATGACAAGAAGGAGATGATGCCATGACGAAGACCATTCTCGGCGCAGGCGTGCTCGCGCTCGCCGTCGCCGGCAGCTCATTCGCGTTCGGACACGCCGCGGGCGGCGACCGCGGCTGCGGCCACGACATGTTGGTGGGCGGCGGACGCATCCTTCACACGCTCGACCTGAGCGACGATCAGAAGCAGAAGGTGAAGGACATCCTCACGGCGCACCGGCCGAAGCTCCGCCAGCTCGTCGCAAACGAGAAGGCGGCCGACCAGACGCTCGCCGACAAGTTGTTCGGGACGGGCGTCGTCACCCAGCAGGACCTCGACGCCCTGCTGCAGCGAGAATCTCAGGCCCGTAACGAACTGACGCGTGAGCGCCTCGCCGCCGCCCTCGAGGTGCGGGATGTCCTCACCTCCGCGCAGATCCGGAAGGCGGCGGCGATCCGGACCGGCATGAAACAGCTCCATGCGGAGATGCGCCAGCTGCTCGGCGATCAGGGTACGGACTGAAGGCGAGTGCAGCGATGCGGCGCGTGATCACAGAGGTCATGTCGTGGGCGGTCCTGGCCGTCTCCGTCGGCTCGATGGTCGCAACGCTCGGGCTCGTCTCGGGTCTCACCTATGCATCCCGATTGTGGCTGGGCACGCGGGGGCCGATGGACTCTCGTGGGGCGCCTTGACCCAGCCGGTCGCAGGCGTATTTATGAAACCGACCGGTCCGGAAACAAATGTCGGCGCCCCTCGTCCAGCCCGTGTCGCTTCGTCCCCGTCGCGGTCGTCCGCCGACTCCGGGCCTCCGGGACAGGATCCTGCGCGCCGCGGAAGCGATCTTCGCCCGGCACGATTACCACGAGGTCCAGATGGACGACGTGGTCGAGGCGTGCGGGGTCGGCAAAGGCACCCTCTACCGGTACTTTCCGAGCAAGCAGCAGCTGTACTTCGCGGTCATGTTCGACGGCATCCAGCGGCTGCGCGGCGAGCTCGAGGCCGCCGTGGGAACCCGGGAGCCGCCCGCCCAGAACATCCACCGCATCGTCCATCGCACGCTGGCGTTCTTCTGGGATCGGCGTTTCTTCTTCTCGCTGATCCACCGGAGCGAGCACAAGGTGACCGGCGAGGCGCGGGAGTGGCTCCGCTACCGCGCTGCTCTCTCGCGCGTCATTCGCGAGACGCTGGAGGCCGCCGTGGCGGCCGGCCATATCCGCCGCATCGACACGCGGATCGCCACGGAGATGCTCCTCGGTATGATGCGGGGCGTGAACCGCTATCGCGCCGACGGCGACCGGCTCGGCGACCTCGTCGCGGCGGTGGTCGACGTCTTCATGCGCGGCGTGGGCACGCCGGCGGGCCGGCGGATCGTCGCCCTGCGACGGCCGGCGTGAACATGAACCGGCCGAGAACGACCGTGCCATTGGAATTGCAGCGCCGCTGGTGGCCGTGGCTGCTCGCCCTGCTCGCGCTGGCCGGAGGCGCGTACTGGCTCCGAGCCACGCTCGGAGGGCGCGCGACGGCCGCCGTCGAGTCGGCGAAGCGACCGGCGGTGCCGGTGGTGGTGGCGACGGCACGAGCCGGCGACTTCCCCGTCTATCTGACCGGCCTCGGGTCGGTCACCGCCTTCAACACCGTGACGGTGAAGAGCCGGGTCGACGGCCAGCTCATCAGCGTGGCCTTCCGGGAGGGCCAGCTCGTTCACGAGGGCGACCTCCTCGCCGAGGTCGACCCGCGGCCGTTCCAGGTGCAGCTCGAGCAGGCCGAGGGGCAGCTGGCGCGCGACCGGGCGCAGCTCGAGGACGCGAGGCTGACGCTGGCGCGCTACCGGGAGCTGCGTGCCCAGGGGGTCGTCTCGCAGCAGGAGCTCGACGACCAGGCCTCCAGGTTCGGCCAGTTCGAGGGAGCGATCAAGGCCGACCAGGCGGCGATCGACAACGCCCGCCTGCAGCTCACCTATGCGCGCATCACCGCGCCGATCAGCGGCCGCACCGGCCTGCGGCTCATGGACGCGGGCAACATCGTGCACGCCAACGATCAGAACGGCGTGGTGGTCGTCACGCAGCTCCAGCCGATCGCCGTGCTGTTCACGATCCCGGAGGACAACCTCCCGCCGGTCATGAAGAAGCTGACTGCCGGCGAGGACCTGAAGGCGGACGCCTACGATCGGAGCGATCAGCACCGGATCGCCTCCGGCTCGCTGCTGACCGTCGACAACCAGATCGATCAGAGCACGGGGACCGTGCGGCTGAAGGCGGTCTTCCAGAACGACGACGGCGCGCTCTTCCCCAATCAGTTCGTCAACGTGCACCTGCTGCTCGACGTGAAGCACGCGGCGATCATCGTGCCGGTCGCCGCGATCCAGCGCGGTCCGCGGGGCACCTTCGTCTACCTGGTGAAGCCCGACCACACGGTGACGGTCCGGCCAGTCGGCGTCGGGCCGACGGGGCGCACCGACGCGTCGATCGAGTCAGGGGTGGCCGCCGACGAGGTGGTCGTGGTGGAGGGGATCGACAAGCTGCGCGAGGGGACCCTCGTGCAGGTGCGCGAGCCGGAGCGCGACACGGCCGGCGCGAAGCCGGCGGCATGAATCCATCGCGGCTGTTCATCCTGCGACCGGTCGCCACCTCGCTGCTGATGGTGGCGATCATGCTGGCCGGCGTCATCGCGTACCACGAGCTGCCGGTGTCCGCCCTGCCGCAGGTGGACTACCCGACCATCCAGGTGCTCACCTTCTATCCGGGCGCCGGTCCCGACGTCATGGCGTCGTCCGTGACGGCACCGCTCGAGCGGCAGTTCGGGCAGATGCCGGGGCTCAAGGAGATGCTGTCGACGAGCTCCTTCGGCAGCTCCGTGATCACGCTCCAGTTCGCGCTCGAGCTGAGCCTCGACGTCGCCGAGCAGGAGGTGCAGGCCGCGATCAATGCGGCCGCGACGTACCTGCCGCGCGACCTCCCCAACCCGCCGATCTACAGCAAGACGAACCCCGCCGATGCGCCGGTCCTGACCCTCGCGCTCACCTCCGACGTGCTGCCGCTGTCCAAGGTTCAGGACCTCGCCGACACGCGCCTGGCGCAGAAGATCTCGCAGCTGTCCGGGGTGGGCCTCGTGAGCCTCAGCGGCGGGCAGAAGCCGGCTGTCCGCATCCAGGTGAACCCCACCGCGCTCGCCGCCTACGACCTCGGCCTCGAGGACCTCCGCGCCGCCGTCGCGCAGGCGAACGTGAACCAGGCGAAGGGGAACTTCGAGGGCACGACGCAGGCGTACACCATCGGCGCCAACGACCAGCTGCTCTCGAGCGATGACTA
>VBKF01000199.1 GCA_005888095.1 Deltaproteobacteria bacterium
CGGGTCGCAGGAGTCGTCGGTGCAGACGTTGCCGTCGTCGCAGTGTCGCGGCTGGCCCATGCACCTGCCGCCGCCGCAGACGTCCCCCGCCGTGCAGGCATTGCCGTCGTCGCAGGGGGCCGTATTCGGTGTGTGGACGCAGCCGCTGCCCGAGTCGCAGGAGTCGTCGGTGCAGGGGTTGCCGTCGTCGCAGTCGAGCGATGGCCCGCCCACACATACGCCGGCTGCGCAGGTGTCGGCGGTCGTGCAGGCGTTGCCGTCCTGGCACGGGTTCGCATTGAAGCCGACGACCTGGCACGTCCCGGTGCCGTTGCAGGTGCCATCGTCGGTGCAGACGTTGGCGTCATTGCAGGCGCAGCCGCCCTGCTCGAAGAAGCAGATCGCCGAGCAGCAGTCGCCGCTCACGGTGTTGCCGTCGTCGCACTCCTCGCCGGGGTCGACCACGCCGTTGCCGCAGAGGGCGCCCACCCCCAGCCCCCCACTGCCCTCGCCGAACTTGGCGCCGGTCATCTGTGCGCGCAGGAAGGCGACGATGTCGTCCTGCAAGGAGGAATCGAGCGCCTCGAATGCTTGCGCCGCGGCGACTGCCTCCGAGTAGCCGGCATTGTCCTGGACGGCCAGGTCGTACACGAGCGGCAGCGCATTTGGATTGTCGAAGAGCAGCTCGAGCGCGACCGTCCCGCCCGCCGGGATCGGCGCCTTGATGAGCCAGAAGGCACCTTGCCGCGAGCCGCCTCCGGGTCCACTGCCGTCGGCATTGAGGGCGTGAACGCCGCTGGTGATCGCCCCGGTGAGCACGACCCGGATCGGTGCGTTCGGGCTGGCGGCGATCGCATCCGCGGAAGTGTTGGTGAGCGTGACGGTCTGGGTGCTGACCGTCGACGCCCCGGCCGGCACGTCCGCCTGCGGGCCGAAATCCACCGTCACGCTGTCGAGCGACACGCCGCCGTGGGCGCGGATGACGGCGCGCAGGTCGGAGCCGAGACTGCCGTCCCTCGCGTAGGGGAAGACGCTCCCGGCGTCCCACAATTCGGCGGTCTTGGCGCGATCGGTGTTGTTGCTGAAGAGCCGGGCCCCCATCTTGTGGAGCTTGAAGTCGCCCCAGGTGCGGAGACCCGGCTGTCCCACGAACGACGCGAGGCCTTCGGCGACGTCGTCCGCATCGGACACGTGGTGCGAGATGCGAAGGGGCAGGCCGACGTTCGTCTGCGGGTTCGAGAGCACGAATTCCGTGTGCTCGAGCGGATGGAACGGCGTGTGGCACGACACGCAGGCGGCGCCGCCGTCGTCGATCGAGCGGCGGAAGAGGCGCTTGCCGCCCTCGACGGATTCATGCGTCACGCCGATCAGCGGCAGGAAGTCTTCGGGTGCCTGGTCGGGTGCGGGCAGGGTCATGAAGAAGGCCGTCTCGGCGGTCACCTCCCCGACACTCAGCTCGTTGACGACGCCGTCGCCGTCGAGGTCGCATCCCATCGCCTCGGCGAGCGAGACGGCGCCGTTACCGTCGGTATCGCACCGTGCCAGCGCGCTGGCCTGGGAACGGACGAACTCGGCCGACTGGATGCCGAAGAAGGTGTTGGAGACGTTGTTGAGCGTCGTCCGGATCGAGGCGAGGTGGCCGAGTGACCCGTGCGCGAAGGTGACGTTCTCGCCCCGTGCCTTCTTCTCCTTCACGAGCTCCTCGGCGCCGCCCGAGCCCCACAACGAGCCGGGGTTGATCTTGATCCCTCCCGGGAGCTCCCGCGTGTAGAGCCCTCGCCCGGCCGCCCCGGGGGCCGGCTGCGTGTGGCACGCCAGGCAGCGGGTGACGTCCTTCTGGTTGGCGCCCTGCTCCGGCTTCCAGACCAGCTCGAAGAGTGCCCGACCGACGACGGCGAGACGGTCCTGGTACGACCGCCCGCACGGACCCCAGTCGGGCGACAGCAGCCCTGCCTGGATCAGGCGCGTGAAATTCGCCTCGATCGCCGCCGGCAGCAGCGGAGGAGCGTTGTTCGTGCGCGCCGTATCGAGCTCCTCCTGATCGATGCGGACGATGTCACCCGTCGTATTGGGCCCGGAGGAGTTGACGGCGAACGGATCGGTGAGGATCAGCGGGATCACGTTTCCCTTGCCGTCGGGGTCGATGGGCGGAAAGCTGCTGTTGGCGGGAATGACGGGTGCGACCGGCGCGCCGCCCAAGTCTATTTCCGTGATGAGGAACGTCCGCGACTTGGTGAAGCGTTTCTCCGGGACGTCGAACTGGAACGGCTTCTCCAGGTTGAAGCGGCCGTTGTCGTTCAGCAACATGGCGAAGGCGTCCTCGGGCGGGATCGGCACGCCGTCGACCGCGACGGCCGGACAGTCGAGCCGAATCCCCGACGACGTGATCGGAAAGCCGCTGCTCCTCACGTCCGCGGCCGACCGGATGCTCGTGACGTCGAAGCCGTCCGGGACGTGGACCGTCCAGAGCTCCCAGATCGAGCTGTAGAAGGGCGTGCCCGGCGCGCGCGAGGCGACGAGGTGCGGCGCGCCGAGGACGTTCCCGGCCGAGTCCTCGAACTTGAAGAGGATCTGCGGATTGAACGGCCCATCCTCGATGTCGTAGGGCACGATGTTGACGACGTGGCCTTCCCAGAGAGCCTCTTCCACCGGCGAGGAGCCTGGATCGATCGTCGACCCGACGGGGACCACAGGGCAGTTGAGGAAGATGTTCGTCTGAACGTTGGCCCGCATCAGCGGGGATGACAGCAGCTTCGCCTCGGAGTCGAGGCGCGTGGCGGGGTCCGTCGGGTCGTACGAGGAGTCGACGGTGACCACGTGCATCTCCCAGATGGGGCTGAACAGGCGGGCGGTGAGGTCGCCCACCTCGACGCCGGGACCGGCGGCGTTCTTGGGGACCGCCTCGAGGATGGGCGGCTGCGCGATGCGCAGGCCGGTGGTCGCGTCGAAGAGCACGTATAGATCCGCGTGCCCGTCGCCGTTGGACTGCGACTGACCGTTCACGCGCGGCGGGAAACGCATCGTGACGACCTTGCCGTCTGCGAACACGTCGAAGTTCACGAGGTGAACCGGACCGTCGGGGATGGGCTCGAGCCGGGGATCGCCCGCGAACGGCCGGCCGACGTCCGGCAGGCTCGGCACTTGGGCGTCCGAGGTCCCGAGATCGGCGAGGATGATGCTCATCGCGAGGACGAGGGCCGCTGCGTGGGCATCCTTGAGCACGACGAGTAGACGGCGAGCGCGTTTCATCGACGTAAGTGGTAACACCGTGGTGATACGGGATCAACCCGCAGAGCTTGTGAAGTAGCATGCTAATTCTTGCAGGTCTCGCCGCCGGCTGCGAGATCGCGGTAGGCCACGCAGTATGCTGCGCGAGCGAGCCGCAACGTCTTGCGGCGACGTCGCGGTGCCTGCATGGTCGTGCTACTTCACGGCATAAGCACTGGCTTTGCCGACTGCGGATGCGCTGAGTCGTCGGCGAAGACCACGAGGGTCGTGCCGCTTCCGGGTGGGCATCCAGCGAGGATCGCGCACGCGCTATGCGGCCCCCGAAAGCAGACTCCAGGCCATGTCGGGAATCTCCGCACTCATGCTTCGGGATTTCCCGGATTGTGGAACTCTCGCGCCTCCTCGCAAGCGGTGACGGAGTCGCATCCCGCTGCGCGTAATTCCCAATGGTCCCTTGGGTAATTGCGAATTTACGGGGCAATCGCTTCCGATTAAGACACGGCGAGTCCAAGGCGGTCTCGAAGACGCCGTCTTGGATGGTGGAAAAGAATGGGGAAGCTGATGCCCGCGCCGTAAATTCTCTCAATGAGAGGACGACGAAGCTCGGATCCATCGCGGCGTTGTCGCTGCGAAAACATAACAGGGAGAGAACTGAACATGAAACCGATAGCGAGATACGTGACTGGCGTCATGGTGCTGCTGTGCGCGGTAGTCGCCGGCAACGCCCGGGCGCAGGTATGTAACGCCCCATTGCCGGAGGTGAGCGCGGCGATCATCCCCGCGAACGGCTTCCCGCTGTACTACGTGGATGCCAGTGGGCTGGCGCTGCAGCCGTGCCTCAACCTGGCCGGGTGCGGGGCGCTGGCGGCCACCCTTCCCAACCCGCTGGCGCCGATCTCCTTCCCGGCCAATTTTCCGCCGGAGTCCTTCTATGCCCGGGCGGTTGCGAAGTTCACGGCCGGCACGGTCAGCGGTCTCTACACTGCGGCCCTCGAAGGGACCTTCTTCAACGGCGTGGTCGCGGCGGGGAACCAGATGGTCTTCACCCGGGTCCGCGTCAATCTCGCGGGCCTTCAGCCCAATGCGGTCTATACCGTGACCCACCCGTATGGCGTAAAGTCGCTCACGACGAACGCTCTCGGTGCCGTCGTCGACACGGTAACGGTCGGCGCGATACCGATCTCGCTCCTACCGACTGCGTTCTCGCTGGCGCTCAACGGGCCGGTCGGCTCGACCTTCCTCACGTGGGATACGGCTCCACCCGCCGGCTTCATCGGTGATGGGCTGACTCCCCACACCATCACCGGGAGCCCCTGCGGCACCAACTTCGTCCAGGTGACGGGGCCGGGGCTCCCCATCGGCGGCGTGGGCACGAATCTGTTCACGATCACCGGCCAAACGATCAACGTCTGTGGCAACGGGGTCCTCGACGCGGGCGAGCAGTGCGACGACGGCAACACCCTGGCCGGTGACTGCTGCTCGCCGACGTGCAAGTTCGAGCCGCTCGGCTCGCCCTGCACCGCCGCCAGCGTCTGCACCAACAACGCCTGCAACGGTGCCGGCGCGTGTGGCTTCCTGAGCTTCAACGCGATTCCCTGCAATGACGGCAACGTGTGCACGGTCGGCGACACGTGCACCCTCGGCGCCTGCCTCGGGACCCCGGCGAACTGCGACGACGCCAACGTCTGCACCACCGACATCTGCACGCCGCCCGCCGTCGGCTGCGTGCACCTCGCCAACGCGCTCGCGTGCGACGACGGTAAAGCCGCCACCACAGGCGACAGCTGCTCGGGCGGCAAGTGCATGGGCTTCACCGCGGATGCGAAGCTCACCCTCATCGCCGGCGAGAACCCGAGCCTCGCGGGCTTTCCGGCGGTGGGCGACGCCCGCACCGACGGAACCAGCGTCCGGGTGAGCCTCACCAACATGGATCCCGCCCGCTTCCCCGTGGGGTGTGCCGGTTCGACCATCACCGTGGGCGGCATCTCTGGCACGGCAGCCGTGACCCCGTTCGCGTCCCAGGCTGTCCCGCTCGTGCGGGCGACGGCGGTCAACTTCCAGGTACCCGGCACGGTGGCCGCCGGCAGTACGGCGCAGATCCGGCTCAGCTGCGCGGTCGGCGCGGTCGTGCACTCGACGCGCTGGTCCGGCGTCCTGGCTGCGGCGCCTCCGCCTCCGCCCGCCCCCTGCGTCCCCACGACGTGCGCGGCGCAGGCAAAGAACTGCGGCACGATCCCCAACGGCTGCGGCGGCACGCTCACCTGCGGGGTCTGCACCGCGCCGCAGACCTGTGGCGGCGGTGGCGTCGCGAACGTCTGCGGCGTCGGCGCCCCCGCTCCCGCGACCGCGGCGCTCACCCTGACGGCCAGCGGCCGCGCTGGCGAGACCGTCTCCTCCACCCCGGCCGGACTGAGCGTGCCCGTCGGGTCCACCGGCTCCGCCACCTTCCCCGTCGGGACCAGCATCACCCTCGGGGTGACGAACGGTCGGTCCGTGATCTGGTCGGGGGTGTGCAGCAGCGGCGGCGCCAAGACTCCTACCTGCACCTTCACCCTGAACGCCGCGGCCTCCGAAACCGCGAGCGTCCAGTAGGCACGAGAGCGGTCCCTCGACTCGGGCCGTCCATGACGGACGGCCCGGGCTGAGGGGCGAATCACAGCACCAAGCGGTTCGGAATCAAGATGAAACGTCAACTCAACGAGACAACAAAAACGCAACACGAACCTGCGAAGCTGGCCCGAGAGGGGGGCGCCGGCGGAGCAAAGAGGGGAAGAACGATGCAACGATTCACAGCAACTGTAGCGAGTCTGGTCATGCTGCTCGGCGTGGCGAATTACGCGGCTGCGAGAGGCGGCGTGCCACCGGCGCCCGTCGCGTGCACGGTGCCCCTGGCGGGTTTCGGGCCGATCGACCCGGCGAACGGCTTCCCGATGTACTATCAGGATTCGACCGGGCTGGCACTGGCACAGTGCCTGGACCCCGTCTGTGCCGGCCCGGCGTTCCTCACCACGCTGCCGAATCCGGCTCTCCCGGTCTCCTTCCCCAATAACTTCCCGGTGGAGATGTTCTATTCCCGGGCGATCGCGAAGACGACGGTCGGCGCCGTCAGCGTGCTCTACACCGCGGCCGTCGAAGGAACTTTCCTGAACGGCGTGGTCGCGGCGGGGAACCAGATGGTCTTCAGTCGCGTCCGCGTCCGCGTCGCGGGTCTTCAGCCCGGTGGCGTCTATACCGTGACGCACCCCTACGGGGTGAAGACGTTCACGGCGGACGGCCTCGGCGTGATCAACGACACGGTGACGATCGGCGCGATTCCGGTCGGGCTCGTGCCGACGGCGTTCTCGCTCGCGCTCACGGGCAACGTCGGGCCGTTCCTGCGCTTCGCGACCGGCCCCGTGCCGCCGCCCGCGGGCACGATCGGCAACCCCGTTTCGCCCCAGACCGTGACTGGCAGCAGCTGTGGCCAGAACTTCGTCAGCATCGTCGGCCCCGGACTGCCGGTCGGCATCTCAACGAACCTGTTCTCCACGATCATCGGGAAGGTCGCGCAGACCTGCGGCAACGGTGTCGTCGACCTCGGCGAGCAGTGCGACGATGGCGCGGCCAACGGGACGCCCGCGTCCTGCTGCTCGGCCACGTGTAAGTTCAAGGCGGCGGGAAGCCCGTGCGCCAACCCGAACCCGTGCATGACAGCCACCTGCAACGGCGCCGACGTGTGCGTGGCCACCCCGAACACGGCGCCCTGCAACGACGGCAATGCCTGCACCACGGCGGACGTCTGCACGGCCGGCGTCTGCGTCGGAGGCCCGGCGCTCGGCTGCAACGACGGCAACGTGTGCACGGCCGACTCGTGTAACCCGGCGCTCGGCTGCGTCCACACGCCGGTCAGCCTGCCCTGCAACGACGGCAATCCCTGCACCTCCGCCGACACGTGCGCCGCCGGGGCGTGCGTCGGTACCCCCATTCCCGGCTGCACCTGCACGCCCACGACCTGCGCGGCCCAGGGAAAGAACTGCGGCACGATCCTCGACGGCTGCGGGGGCACGCTCACCTGCGGCACCTGCACCGCACCGCAGATCTGCGGCGGCGGAGGCACGGCGAACGTCTGCGGTCCGACGCTCACCCTGACCGCCACCGGCCGCGCCGGTGAGACCGTCTCCTCCACCCCGGCCGGCCTGAGCGTCGCGGTCGGGACCACCCGCTCCGCCCCCTTCGCGCCCGGGACCAGCATCACCCTCAGCGTCACCAACGGCCGGTCCGTGCTCTGGTCGGGGGTGTGCAGCAGCGGCGCGAACAAGACCCCGACCTGCACCTTCACCTTGAACGCGAACGCCTCCGAGACCGCGAACGTCCAGTAGGCACCGAGCAGCGCCCCGCCTATCGCGCCCTCAGCTCGGGCCGTCCTCAAAGACGGCCCGAGCTGATGCGTGAGTATCTGGCGAAGCGAATAAGTACCAAGTGCGTGGGAGGCCGGGGCGGAAGCCCTCCGGCCTCCCCGTGCGTTCGGGATCCGAGCCGCTCGGTCCGCCAGCCCGTGTACCCGCGCGGCGTGTGCCTTCTGTACAGCCGTCAGCTCGCTTGCCGAGCGGCGCCGAGGCCTCGCGTCTCCCGAAACTTGGGACTGTCCCGATCGACGATTCGCGATTTCCCGACTCGATTGTCGTCGAACCCCGAGCGGGGATCGGTCGGCTCGTGGGTAATTGCGAATTTACGGCTCAAGCGCTGGTGAACTAAACATGGTGCAGCACATGCGCGTCCGCGATGATGCGTCATGGTGGCATCACGAATCAGCGCGGACCAAAAATTCGTCAAGGGGGGACACATTAATGTCACGTCACAATATCTTCAGAGCGCTGAGCAAGAGATCGACAGCTCGATGGGCAATCGCCTCGAGTATGTTGTTGCTCCTTGCACGGTTTCCAGCTCCTGCGCACGCGGTCTTGCCGTGCACGACGCCGCTGTTCGGCTTGGGGCCCGTCGATCCCGTCCACGGGTTCCCGCAGTACTACCAGGATTCGACGGGGCTCGCGCTGCAACCCTGCCTGGACCTGGTCTGTGACCCGGCCCTGCCGGTGCCCGATCCGACCCTACCGGTCTCGTTCCCGAACAACTTTCCGGACGAGTTCTTCTATTCCCGCGTCATCAACACCATGACCGTCGGAGCCATGAAGGTGACATACGTCGCCGCCCTCGAAGGCTCCTTCGCGAATGGTGTCGTGGTCGCGGGCGACCAGGTCGTATTCGCCCGCCTCCGCTTCCGCATCCTGGGCGCAACGCCCAACGCGACGTACACCTTCACCCATCCCTACGGGGTGGACGTCGTCCAGGCGGATGGCGTCGGGTTCGTCAACTCCACCACGGATGTCGGCATCGTGCCGATCGGGCTCCTGCCGACGGCGTTCCAGCTGGCCATCGGTGGTCGGGTGGGGCCGTTCATGACCGCGGTGGCACCCCCACCGCCGGCGGGCCTGGTCGGCAATCCGGCGGCGAACCAGACCGTCACCGGAAGCGCGTGCAATCAGAACTTCGTCCGCGTCGAGGGGCCCGGGTTCCCTGTGGGTGGGCAGCAGAACAACCTGTTCAGCACCATCATCGGCAAGATCGCCCACATCTGCGGGAACGGGGTGCTGGACCTCGGTGAGCAGTGCGACGACGGCAACCTCGTGGCCGGCGACTGCTGCTCGCCGCTCTGCATGTCCGAGCCCCTCGGCCAGCCCTGTGGCGCGCCCGACGTGTGCGTCAACAACGCCTGCGACGGCGCCGGCACCTGCGCCTTCGTGAACTTCACCGCGGCGCCCTGCAACGACGCCAACGTCTGCACGGTGGCTGATACCTGCACCCTGGGGGCGTGTGTCGGCGCGCCAAACACCTGCGACGACGCCAACGTGTGCACGACCGACTTCTGCACGCCGCCCGCCGTGGGCTGCGGGCACCTCAACAACGCGCTGGCGTGCAACGACGGCAACGCCACCACCAGCGGCGACAGCTGCTCGGGCGGCGGGTGCATGGGCGCCGTCCGCCGGGCGACGCTCGCCCTCGTCGGCGGCGAGAATCCGAGCCTGCCCGGCTTCCCGGCGGCGGGCGACGCCCGCACGGATGGAACCAGGACGCGGCTGAGCCTCATCAACATGGATCCCGCCCGCTTCCCGGCCGGCTGTACGGGTGCGACGATCACCGTGGGCGGCATCTCGGGCACGGCAACGGTGACCCCGTTCGCTGCCCGGGCAGTTCCGCTCGTGCGGGCGACGGCGGTCAACTTCGTCACCAACGGCACGGTGGCCGCCGGCAGCACGGCCGCGATCCGGGTCCGCTGCACCGTCGGCGGGGTGACGCACGAGACCCGCTGGTCGGGGGTGCTGGCCAACGCTCCCGCTCCGTGCACGCCCACGACCTGCGCGGCCCAGGGAAAGAACTGCGGCACGATCCCCGACGGCTGCGGGGGCACGCTCACGTGCGGTGTCTGCACCGCGCCGCAGACCTGTGGTGGCGGGGGTGTCGCGAACGTCTGCGGCGTCGGGGCTCCCGCTCCCGCGACCGCGCTGCTCACCCTGACCGCCACCGGCCGCGCCGGCGAGAGCGTCCGCTCCACCCCGGCCGGGCTGAACGTCCCCGTCGGGACCACCGGCTCCGCCAGCTTCGCCGTCGGGACCAGCATCACCCTCAGTGCGACCAACGGCCGCTCCGTGATCTGGTCGGGGGTGTGCAGCAGCGGTGGCATCAAGACCCCGAGCTGCACCTTCACCCTGAACGCCGCCAGCTCAGAGACGGCGAACGTTCAGTAGGCGCCGCGGCGTTACAAATCCAGCGAGACAGCACGGGGGCCCGACGACCGAAAGTCGTCGGGCCCCCGCTGCTTCTGCAGCTCCTTCGCGGTGGGGTCACCTCCACCATCGTGACCTGCCAACACGCCATCACCCCTCCCCATCTCGGCCTCGATGGCGGGTCTGGAGAAAGGCGCGTGGTGGCGCTATCGGTCCTCCCGCGGTACCATCCACAGCTGCTATGACACTACTCGACAGGTACCGCGACGCTGTTCTTCGGGTCGCGGCACGCTACGGGGCGACGAACCTGAGGCTCTTCGGTTCGGCGGCCCGCGACCGGGCAGGTCCGGAAAGCGACCTTGACTTGCTCGTGGCGATACCGAACGGATTCAATCGAGTCGCGTCGAGCGCTTGGCGGCAGCTGGCGTGGCGGGGTCGTAGGCTGCCGCGGCCCGAGTGAGGATATCCTTCGTCTCCGCCGCGAGAAGAGTTTCAAGGTCGCCCTCTCTGAACCAAGCGATTGTCTTGACCGATTGGAGTCCACTGGCCCGATTGCCGTACAGAGCCAGGAGCGCCGCGACGCCCTCGCTGATGCTGAGCCCCGAGGCGAGCAGCGCGGCGATGTCGACGTAGTCACGGGGCTCGATTCGCTGGGTGACGGTCGCGAGCTTGGTGCCCAGCAGATCGAGGCGCGAGGCAATCCGTGCGAGGCCGGCGATGCGTACAGGCTCTCCCACGCGGCCGAAGTCGATCCCTCCGAAGAAGGACAGCTTGATCGGTCCGCCGCCCATCTCGGCTGCGACCGTCAACGTGTTGGGTTCGTCCTGCAGTGTCTTGGCGTCGGCCAGCAGTCGGCAGCTCTGCCGTAGCGCGTTGCGGTCCAGGTCATCCGACGAGAAGAAATCGAAGTCGTGCGACTGCCGGTGGCCGAGGTGGAGGGCGATCGCGGTGCCTCCGTACAGCACCCAACCGGGCGGAATCGTTTCCAGGTGTTGTTCCCAGAAGGCCCGTTGTGCAGGAGGCAGAACGTCGAGGTGGATCACCTGATCTCCGATCGCGATGGGTCCGTCAAACCGAAGCGGAGGCGCCAGAAGTGCTCTGACTTGGCGTCGATCTCGCCCGGTCGCGCTTCGATCAGAGCGCGGCGCAGCGCTTCCTCGCCCCAGATCTGCTCGGCGAGGACATAGTCCTCGGGCCTGCCAAAGCGGAGGATCTGTCGGAGCAGCCTGCTGGTCTCAGCGAGGGTGAGCGCGGGCTCCTGCCACCACACGTAGGTGCGAGCAAGGCGCTCGGCGTCGGCAGCACGATCCATGCACGCATTATATCAGCAATGGCGTGGGGATGCCGGCGCATGGGCGCGGCTCCCAGCTCGACCATAAGCGGCTTCGTCCCCTCCCTCCTGCCGGGCGCTCGCTGGAGGCGGAAGAATCGCCCGTCCTTGGGGATTCCCGGCCGCGTGTTGGGGATACCGCTGTACCTGCCTTCGCAGCCAGCTGGGCGAACCCATGCCCCTTCGCGGGAAACCGCGAATCGCCACCCACTGCACGCCTTGCTCTGCTATGCGGAGGGCGGTCATCGAAGGTTCAAGGCGAATAACAGGCAATCAAGCAAGGCGACAAGTATAGGGCAGCAGGAGAAGGAGGCGCTTCCATGCATCTGCTGAAATCTCGTGTGCCGAAGCTCTGGCTGACGGCGAGGCGAAACCGGCAGGAGATCGTCAAGGCGGGCCTGAATCGGCGCGAACTGTTCAAGATGGGGCTGCTCACCAGCGGCGGCTACCTGGTGGCGAAGAGCGGCCTCAGCGCCTGGGCGAGTGGGGGATGCGACACGGGCGAGTGCCAGCTCGGCTGCAGCCCGCCCACCGCCCCCTTCATAGACCCGCTCCGCATTCCGCCCATCCTGCCGCAGCGAGCCGTGACGGAGTTCAGGCCCGCGCCGCAGGAATGCCCGAACAACGCCATCAACCCGGCGACCGGGCTCCCCTTCGAAGGCCGCGGCCAGTTCAACGGCGTCCTGCGGCCGGGAACGGACTGCTTCCAGTTCTTCAAACGGTTCCCTCCCCGGGAATTCTTCATCACCCGGATGAGGGAGAACGCGCGCTTCCGCATCACGTCCGATCCGCGCATCCCCGCGCAGACCATCTGGGGCTTCAACCTGGGCGGGAACGACCCGGCGGTCACTCCCGGCCCGACGATCGTCGACCGCTACGGGACCCCGAAGCTGGTCCGGCGCGTCAACGAGTTACCGCCGCAGGCGCAGAATGGCGGCTTCGGGGTGCCGGAGACCTCGACCCACTTCCACAACTTCCACGACGCCCCCGAGAGCGATGGAGGCCCCTGCCGCTTCTTCTTCCGGGGCCAGTACTTCGACTACCACCGCACCGGGGAGCTGCCCGGGTTCGACGACCCCGGTACCGACCCGGACGAACGCATTCTCGAGGCCGAGAGCACGCTCTGGTACCACGACCACCGCGTCGGGCACACGGCGGCGAACGTCTACAAGGGGCTGCTGGGTCTCCACCTGCTCTTCAACGAGTTCGACACGGGCGACGAGAATACCGGCTTCCGGCTCCCGAGCTTCCCCGAGTTCGACATCCCGCTCGCCCTCACCGACAAGCTGATCGACCCCGGCACGGGGAAGATCTGCTTCGACCTCTTCGGGCTCGACGGGCTCATCGGCGACAAGCTGCTGGTCAACGGCGTCCTCCAGCCGTTCTTCGAGGTGCAGAAGCGCCGCTACCGCTTCCGGGTCCTCGACGGTGGGCCGTCGCGCTTCTACGAGCTGTTCCTCACTAATCCCGACAACCCGAGTCAGACGATCCCCTTCTGGGTCATCGCCAACGACGGCAACCTCCTGCCGCGACCGGTGCAGATGCCGACGTCGTCGGGCAGCAGCGTCCGCATCGGCGTGGCCGAGCGCGTGGATCTCATCATCGACTTCAAGAAGCTCGCCCGCGACCTCGGCGTCAAGCGTCTGTGGCTGGAGAACCGCCTCGAGCAGGTCAACGGCCGGGCGCCGACGGGCAAGATCCTGCCCGCCGGCCGGCGCGAGAACGTGCTGGTGGAGTTCCGGCTCGTGGGCAACGCCGTGCGCGACGACAGCGTCGACCCGGCCGACCCGAGCGTGCGGTTCTACGCCCTGCCGACCCGGCCGACCCCCCGGATCACGCGCCGGTTCCGCTTCGAGCGGCAGAACGGCCAGTGGGCCGTGAACGGTCGCTTCGCGGACTGCGACCAGATCCGCTTCACGGTGAACCGGAACTCGGCGGAACGCTGGATCCTGCAGAACAACTCCGGGGGCTGGCAGCACCCCATCCACATTCACCTGGAGGAGTTCCAGATCGTCCGGCGCAACGGGCAGCTGATCCAGCCGGGGAATGTCGAATTCTCCCGGAAGGATGTCGCACCGCTGCATTTCAACGAGCAGATCGAGCTGGTGATGCGCTTCCGGGACTTCCGCGGCGACTATCCGATGCACTGCCACAACACGATCCACGAGGATCACGCCATGATGCTGCTGTGGGCGGTGCAGGACGACGCAAACGACAACAATACCCGGCCGTAGCGGGACTCTGGAGCCGGGCGCAGGAAGCCTAGAAGAACAGGTGCAGCTCGGCCCAGATCTCGTTCTGGTTCAGCCCCGGCTGGTTGCCCGGCGCGTTGTTGATGCGGTACTGGATGCGCGGCTGGATGACGCGGTTGATGAACGGCTCGGCGCCGATCGCATAGCGGGTCTGGTCCCGGTTCTGCGTCACCTTCACGAAGTCGAATGTGCCGCGCAGGTTGAGCCAGTCGAGGAGGAGCAGGTCCACCTCGGCGTAGGCGGCAAACTTGTCGCGCTTCGCGCGGGTCGCGACGGTGCGGTCGTCGATGATGTCCAGCTCGCCGAGGTAGGTGAACTTCCAAATGTTCGAGCCCGCGTAGAAGGCGCTGACGTCTCGCTTGTTCGACTGGCGGGCGAACGACGCCCCGCCGACGACGTTGCGGACGACCGGCACGTCCTCGAACACCCCGTAGCCGTTGAAGGTGGCCTGCACGTCCTTGTCGCCGGGCTTGCCGTTGGTGACGGTGGTTGCGAAGAAGAACGGTCCGGGCGCGATGCCGAACTCGCCCCCGTCGTCGGGGTTCTGGAACGTGAAGCCGCTGCGCGCCCGGATGAACGCCTCGTCGTCGAGCACCCGGAGGCCGAAGGCGGGGAACATCTTGCCGGCCTTGAAGTAGGCGTCCCACGGCAGGAAGCCGTGCAGCAGCCCGAAGGCTTCGCGGGTGCTCGCGCCGCCGTTCAGGTTCTCGTCCAGGTAGAAGGTGGCGATGTCGGGGAAGAGATCGACCTGGAGATAGCCCAGCAGCTGGTTGACGGCGGTGTCGTTCGACTTGACGTGTCGGCGAAAGGCCTCGTTCTCCGGAACGCGGCCGAGGCTGTCGGGGCGGTCATCGAACACCGTGGTGTTGCGCACGAAGAGATCGCCGCCGACGGAGACGTACGAGTTGAGCTCGCCGTTGAACGGCTTCGTACCTGGCGGAATCGGCAAGAGGTCGAGATCGTGCTCGATGTCGTGCGCGTGGATGTGCGCGAAGGCCGTGCGCTTCCCGCCGCCCGTCTGGTTGGTGTGGCAGGCGCTGCACTTCGCACCCTCACGTACCATGAGGTAGGGCTCCGCGCGCGCCTGCGACGCGAGGAGACCGACGGCGGCGAGCGCGATCGCCGCGATGCGGACTAGTTGTTCAGTGCGCATTCGGTCACCCATTGGCGGATGGCGGCGATGTCGTCGGCCGACAAGCACCGGGCTCCGTTGAGCGGCGCGCCCGGACAGCCCTGCGGCATTATGATGCCGGAGATGTTAGGCCCCCCCTCGATCTTGTGGACGATGTAGCTCTGGTCGGGCTTGCCGGGTAGAAAACGCTTCAGGTTCGGCTGCTGGGCCGACTTCACGTTGACGGTCTGGCCGTAGGCCTGACCCACGGACAGGTCGACGGGCCCCGTCGGGACGGGACCGACGTGGCACCCCGCCAGGGCGCAGGAGCGGTTGAAGATGGGCTGGATGTTGGTGGCGAAGGAGACCGTGGTCGTCGCCGGCGGCTTGCAGGCCGGCTTCGGGGCGCCCCCGCTGCCACCGCCGCCACTGCCGGCGCATGCGGTCAGCAGGCAGCTGACCGCCAGCAGGGCGACCTCCGCCACGCCGAGTGTCCGCATCCCCTCCTCCTCGGGACGGCCCCGGTCCGTGGAGCCGATGGGCGCTCTTAGCCCACGGTGGGCTTGAAATCAAGAAGAACGGAGGTCGCCTCTAAGAGGCGCCGCCGGGGCGCACCAGGATGGCCAGGCGGACCAGCTCGGCGAGGGACTGGACCTTCATCTTCTCCATGACATGCGCCCGGTGCACCTCGACCGTCTTCTCGCAGAGACCGAGGTCGATGGCGATGACCTTGTTGGTGTTGCCGCTCACGACCAGCTCCATCACCTGACGCTCCCGGGGCGTCAGGCGGGCCACCCGGGCGGCGACCTCGGCCCGCTCGGCCTCGGCCCGGCGGCGCTGCCGGTCGACCTCGAGCGCCTCCCGGACCCGGTCGAGGAGAAGCTGGCGGCTGATCGGCTTCTCGAGGAAGTCGATCGCGCCGGCGCGCATGGCGCGCGCGGCGGTCGTCACGTCGCCGTAGCCGCTGATCATGATGACGGGAAGCTGCGCCTTGCGGGCGACGAGCTCGTCCTGGAGGTCGATGCCGCTCAGCCCGGGCATCCGGAGGTCGACCACGAGGCACCCCGCTCGACTGCCGTTCTGCGTCTCGAGGAACTCCTGCGCGCTGGCGTAGGTCTCCACCGGGAGGTTCACGGAGCTGACCAGCGAGCGCAGGGTCTCGCGCATCTCCGTGTCGTCGTCCACGATGTAGACGGTGGGCGTGAGCGGCGCGGGCCGCACGCCGTCGCGCTGCTGGCCGCGCGGGGCGTAGCCGGTGCCGCGCACCGGCGGCTCGCTCCAGCCCGACTCGCCCTCTGCGCGCACGCTCGAGAATCGCTCGGCACGCGCGGCCGGGGATGTGGCTCTCACAGGCACCGCTTGCAGGTTTCGCTGGGGCATCTTCATGGTGGTAATCACTAATCCACCTAGTGGCCGGTGTCAATGCCTTTTCTATGTGACATCTCTGGGCGGTCCACATGGGAGAAAGCGTGTCGCAATAGCTTGCGAGTTGAGGCAGAGCGCACGCCGGACGCTGTGCGGCTTGCGGCCCGACTCGCAACGGGCTGCGAATTTCAGGCAGCCTGACGCGTTTCGAGTGGCCCGGATCGGGGCGGGGACTGGTCCAGCCTGAGGGCGGCGGGAGCCGGGAGGCAGCGGCGGCGAGCTAGCTAGCAAGCCGACAGCTGTCAAGCATTCCCGGGAATGACAATCGCGAAGCGGTCCTGCCGGCCGTACGCGAAGGCGTCCTTCTGCGAGCCGGTCAGCACGTCGAGGCGGAAGCCCTTGATCGCCCCGCCGCAGTCCTCGGCCTGGAACCAGCCGAGACCCTCGATCCAGACCCGGGACCCGTAGGGGATCAGAGCCGGATCGACGGCGACGATGCGCGAGGCCGGATCCGCGGGCATGAGCGTCGCCGTGAGCCCGTCGTCGTCGCTCCCGTACTTCGGGTCGCGCGGCAGGTACTTGGTGACGGTGAAGCGGCGTCCCCAGGACTTGGTGCCGATCGTGGGGGCCTCCTCGGTCGCCGCCAGGATGTTCTCGTGGCTCCGGGCGAGCGCGGCCAACGCGACGCCGGAGCGCGCCGCGTTCTTGCGACACTCGTGCACCTGCTGCTCGCAGCGGCCCACCGCCGCGGCCATGGTGCCCGAAACGCTCGTGAGGCACAGCCGTTCCCAGCACGCCGTGAGCGTCGCCGCGACCGAGCCGACGAAGAAGACCGCGGCGGCCAGCGTCCGGCGACGGTGGGAGGCCCGGAGCCGCGCGTTGGCGCTCTCCAGGCGGCTCAACTCCCGCGGGTCGAGAACGACGGCGGTTCCCCAGTCCGGACGCTCGGTGAAGGCGCTCGAAGATCCCATGATCCTTCTCGCGGTGAGTATCCGAGCCATGACGGGGTCCGGTCAATTCGGAAAATCGGCAATCGCGCCCGTGGCACTCCCTAGAATGGCTGCGGGCTAACGGGCGGGCGGCCGCGTTACTGTACGTAGCCGAGGGCACGCAAGCGCT
>VBKF01000200.1 GCA_005888095.1 Deltaproteobacteria bacterium
TGATCCGGCCGTTCATTCCCTGAGCGCGTCCCTCCGATCGTGGCGCGAGACGCGATCGTCGGCCGGCTTCGGCGACGGTGTCGCCAGCCGGCCGACCGCGTTGCGCCGAGCACGCACTGGACGTCGCCCTGCGTTGATCGCCACTGACGTCACGCGGGCGAAGTCAGTTCGATGGCCAGTAGTCGCGACAATCCTGCGAAGTTTACGTAACGTGCGAAGTCGGACCCTCGCCCCAGCCCCCCGCCTTGCGGCTCCTGGTTCGGCACCGGGCGCGGTTCCCCGGGTGCGGCGAAGGCACGGGCAGCCGCGATGGTCTCCGTGAAGCGCATCACGGCGATGCCGGCCGCGCCCGGCCACATCTGCGCGACCAGATCGAGGTCCGGCCATGCGAGCGTCGGAAATCCGCGCGGGACGCTTCCCACCGTCTCGACCCCCAGCTTCTCGAGCCCCAGCAGCGCCGACGCCGCAATCGCCCCACCCATGGCGATCAACGGGGTGGGCGCGTTCGGAGCGAGGTGCTCCAACCCGAAGATCAACGCGAGCAGGGCCAGCGCCAGCACCAGCGTGGCGGCCGACGTGTGCGACAGGTGCGCGACGATCGCGATGACGTTGTGGAAGAAGGTCCCCTTCACGAAGTGAGCGGCCGGGACGTCCCCAGTACGGCATAGATGACCATCGGCACGAACACCGTGTACAGCCCCACCAGGGGCAGACCCGCGATGGTGGCGTAGGCCATCGCCTTGGGAATGACCACGGCTGCGGCGGTCAAACCGGCGATCAGATCTGGCCGCCACCATTCCTTCGGGTAGCTGCGCAACCAGCCCACGATGAGAACGAGGCGGAACAGCTTGGGACTATCCTCCATTGCCGACCGCGCGATTGCGATCCCTGCCTAGTAGCCGGCGGGCGGGTTCACCGAGGTGTAGGCGACGTCTCCGCCGTCGTAGACGCGGATGTACCAGGCGGATTCACATTGGTAGTAGGTGGTCCCGCCGACGACGACCGTGGTCGGCGTGCAGGGAAGCGTCCAGTTCGGTGGTGCGGTGGCAGCTGCACCAATCGCCACGCCGACGGCCACCCCTGCGGCCACGGCCCCGGGGTAGCCGTAGTAGTAGCCGTGATCGTGATCGTCGTCGTGGTCCTCGGCGTAGTCCTGCCAGTCCTCGCGACGGTTGGCATCGTTCTGCTGACGTTCCTCGCGGCGGGCGTCGCGCGCGTCCTGCCGCTCCTGGGCGTTCTGCTGAAACTGATCCCGGCGCTCCCCCGGATTCTCCTGACGCTGTCCCTGGCCGCCGTCGGGGGGACCGAGCCGCCCGAGCCGCTCGTTCTGCCGTTGCGCGACCGCGTTGCGGTCGACCTGCTGGATGCCGCCCGCGTTCCCGCCGTAGCCACCGCCACCGTAGCCGCCGCCACCGTAGCCGTAGCTCGGCTGCCGCCCGCCAAAGCTGCCGCTCGCCGCCGGCCCTCGTGCGCTGTAGTTGCCCCGGTCCATGCCGCCAGCAGGCCGGCCCTGGCCGAGCGAACCCCGTGCCGCGGCGCCGCCGCGGCTGAATCCCCCACCGCCCCGCCCACCGCCGCCGCGCCCGCCCCCACCGCGTGCGGCTGCGCCACCGATCGCCACCGCGACCAGGAGCGCCGCAGCCCAGAGGGCCGCGCGGCGCGTCGCGGGGGTCATGGCCGCTTCTCTCCGGCGGGCTTGCCCCGACCCGGCGCCAGGATGGGGATCTGCTCCGCGCCGGCCGCCGGGGCGAAGGTGAACAGCGAGTCGGGCGCGTCGGGTTTGAGGTTCCAGTCCCTGAAGTCGGCTTCGAACCGCGGCTGGCCCCCGGCCAGGCGATAGGTGATCACGATCCGCCGCGGCAGCGGATCGCCGTCGTGCGGAATCCAGAGCTGCACGTCCGCGGTGTCGCCCCGGAACGCGATGTCGTCGGTCGCCACCCCGCCGAGCTTCTCCTGTCCCACCAGGCGTGCCGTGCCGAGGACGTCCTTCAGCTCCTGCGGAAGGTCGGTCGCGAACAGCTCGCGGAGCGGCAGGCGCATGTTCAGGTCTTGGGTGAAATAGGCGAAAGCCGCGTCGGCCGTTCCCGGTTTGGGCACCGTCGCATAGACCTTCTCGTCGAGATCAAAGGCCGTGAGCTGGGTGCCGTCGAAGAGGACCCCGCGACGCGAGCCGTCGCGCCGCGTGACGTCGATGCGCGCCCGGTCCGGCCGCCGTAACGTCATCTCCCGCCGTTCGCCGAACTCGATCTTCTGGCCTGAGTCCTGGACCACGTCGTAGGAGCAGTCGGCGGCCACGCTGAGACTCTTCGTTTTGGCGAGGAAGGTCGCCATCGCCTCGAGGCGCGCGGCGGCGCGGTTATCCTCGCTCACCGCGGCCGGCGGAAGAGCGACGGCGATGAACACGCCCGCCATGGTCGCCCGCCAGCCGAGCCCGCGTCGTCCCCGCAGTCTCGCTCGTCGAACGTCTCGCATGGTCCTTCCCTCCCCGGGTCGCTCGTTCGCCGTCCGCGAATGCCAGCCATAGCCCCAAACTTCCGCCAGGGGCAACCGGGCAGGCACGCCTTTAAGTGGGTGCCTGTAGGAGCGATAATCGGGGAAAGTTGACGTAACGTCCGAACTCGGACCCGGGCTCCCGACCCCCCGGCTGGCGCGGGGGAAGCTTACGAGAGGCGATCTGGATCGCGCACGCCCCCGCGGCGCGCGCCATCCGCGACGCGTCCTCGAACAACGCACGTCCGACTCCGCTGCTCATGTCGGCCGGCCGCACCCAGAAGTGCTCCAGCTCGAACGTAGCCGTGCTTCCGTGCAGATAGCTGCAAAAAGGCCGTTTTTCGCGGAGGCGTGGAAGGTTGCAGAACGCCCCAAGGCGGACGTCCGCTGAATCTTCGCCTTCTGAAGGGGCCCCGCAGGCGTACGAGCGCGCCAACTACATGCTCATGCTGCAGAGCTGGAACGCGGCGAACGGTACCTAGCGCGGCGCCGGCGCTCTACTTGTCCGCCTCGCCAGTCGTTCCGTACTTCATGTCCCGGGCCTTGCCGCGCGCGTCCTGCTTGATTTCCCGCTTTTGATGGCGACAGTCGATCCGGTTTCCACCCGCGTCTTTGCATTCCTGCTTCGCGTCTCGCGCGTCGTGTCGCCCTTGCTGCCGGGTCCCCCGCGCGTCGTCCCGATTCTCGCGGCGGTTCTGACGGCGCTCCATGCCCTGTGTCTGTGAGTAGCCGCGCCCTGGCGAGATCAGCAACGCGGCCGCGGCGAGAAGCACGATCGATACCCCAGTGCCACGACGGACTGCTCGATTCATGTTCGTCCTCCTTCAAATCGCCTGCGCGACGGTGCAAATGTCGCGTGCTGCCTCGTGCCGGTAGACCGTCGAATCATGCGGGCCGTTAACACTTGGACTTGGGTGCCGGCTCGACGGCGACCGCGACGGCCTCCGTGTACGTGAAGACGACGGGATCCCCCACCTTGAACTTCGCGACGTTGTTGGCGTCCCGCGCCTGTACCGTCGTGACCCCTGCGTTGAGATCCCTCAGGGTCACGCCCAGGGTGGCCATGTCGATCGCCGAAATCGTTCCGACGAGTCGCACGCCTTGCGCCGCCGCAGCGCCGGGCTTCTCACCCACCGGCGCCCGACCCGCCGCCTGGACCATCTGACGCGGGCTGGCCTTCTCCTCCTCGGTGGGAGGCCGTATCTCCGCGACGGTCGCTTCCCGGTAGGCCACCACGACCATGTCCCCCGCCTTGACCTGCGGCAGGTTCCGGACTTCCTCCCCGGCCACGATGGTAAACACCCTGCCGTCCTCACCCTTCAACGTCACCTCGCGCGTCTCGAGATTGACCTTCTGCACCGTGGCCGAGGCGCTGACGACGTTTTCGCGCTGCACGGTGAGCCTGTAGGAGCGATAACCTGGCGGGGCTGTCCGTCCACGGTGATGCCCTCGCAGCCGGCAACGCCTCCCCTGGCTCCATGGAGGCCCCGAGGTGCGTCAGGATTCGCCGGATCACCGCGGGATCCTCGATCGTCGCCAGCACGACCATGCGGCCCCCGCACCGGGGACACGCGAGGACGTCCGCTTCGAATGCCCGGTGCATGAGCTCGGCCCAGGCGCGGTACTTCGGGCGGGCGCGACCGGGCTTCGCCTTGTCAGACGCGAGATCCTCGACCGGCGTCGCGCACGGGCCTGCGTTGGCTGGGGCTGCCGTGCTCCCCTCCCCTCCGCGCACCACCACCGCCTGGCGCCACGGCGCGTTCGGCGCCAGGACTCCGTGACAGAGGAGTAAGTTGATCCGCGGGCGCGGCACCAACGGCACGAGACGCTCCAGGAGCTCGTCGGGCGTGAACACGAGATGTGTCGTCCCGTCCGCCCACGGCCGCTGAAGGGCCACGGCGATCCGCCCGTCGCGCAGCCGCTGCCAGCGCTGCTGCCCGAGCGGCGGGCGGAACAGGTACTGGCAGAGCCGCTCGATGCCGCGGTCGGTCGTCGCGCTCGACCCACGGCGCGTCCGGGTCGGCGCCGATCCGCAGCGGGCCGCGCCCGGCCCGGCGGCCCAACGCCGCCCAGCCCAGCACCGCGGCTTCCGACAACCCGGCCAGCGCCTGCGACTCGTGCGCCAGCGGATCAGCGTCCTCGTCGGTGACGGTGACGCCCGCCAGCCCCAAGCGCTCGAGCCGCCACCGCACCCGCGCGACCACCCGCCGCACGTCCTCGTCCGTGGGCGGCGCGACGTTTCATCCGTCCCGCGCGGAAACGACCTGCTACGCGACGCTGGCCCCCATTCCCTGCTCGAAAGCAGTGCCAGCCTACGTGCGTCGTCGAGCTTGCAGTCTCCGCGCCTCAATCGTACGCTCGCCCCGCTCCACCCGGAGGGCTCGATGGTCGGCATCACCTCGTACGACACCTACATCCCGATGCTCCGGCTGCTGCTCGCGACGGTCGCGGGCGGCAAGGCGGGCGGCCCGGAGAAGGCGGTCGCCAACTGGGACGAGGATGGGCTCAACGCCGGCACTTCCGAGGTGCAGCGCAACATCATCGCCCAGCGCGTGCTCGGGCTGCCGCGCGCATGATCATCGACGTCTGGACGCAGCACATCTCGCCGACACCCCCCGGGGCGAACCCCGAGGGCGAGAACGTCTTCCGGAACTACGGCATGCTCGACGTCTTTCACCACGGGACGGACGTGGCGCGCATGATCGAGGCGATGGACCGCCACGGCGTCCGGGCGGCGCTCATGGCCGGCGACAACGAGGCCGTGGCCCGGGCCCAGCGCGCGCACCCCGGCCGCATCTTCGGCGAGTACCACGCGAGCCCGACGGACATCATGCGCGCCGTCCGCGAGCTCGAGCACTACGTCCGCGACTGCGGCTTCGTCGCGCTCCGCATCGAGCCGTTCCTCTGGCGGAAGCCTCCGACCGACCGCGCCTACTACCCGCTCTACGCCAAGGCGGCCGAGCTCGACGTGACGTTCCAGGCGCAAGTCGGCCACACCGGCCCCCTCTTCCCGTCGGAGACGGGCCGTCCAACCTACATCGACGAGGTGGCGCTCGACTTCCCGGAGCTGCGCATCGTCTGCGGGCACATCGGCTGGCCGTGGACCGAGGAGATGATCGCGGTCGCCTGGAAGCACCGCAACGTCTGGATCGACACCTCGGCGCATGTCCCCCGGCATTTCCCGCCGGCGTTCGTGCACTTCCTCCGGACCTTCGGCAAGGAGAAGGTCTGCTTCGCCACCGACTACCCGCTCCTCCGGTGGGAGCGGGTGGTCCCCGAGGTCGAGGCGCTCGGGCTCGGCCCCGAGGTGAAGCAACGTTTCCTCCACGACAACGCCGTGCGGGCGTTCAAGCTGCCGGGCTGAGGACAGGCCATGGCCGAGACGCTGCAGTTCCGGATCGAGAACGGGGTCGGGTGGATCGTCCTCAGCCGGCCCGAGGCACGGAACGCGATGAACGCCGAGATGCGCCAGGCGTTCCTCGAGGCGCTCGCACGCGCCGCCGAGGAGCCCGACATCCGCGCCGTCGTGCTCACCGGCGCGGGCAAGGCCTTCTCGACCGGGGCCGACCTCTCCGGCTCACGCGCGGCCACCGGCGCCGCGGCGCCGCCGGGGCCCGGCGACACGCGCCGGGCGATGCTGCCGAGCCAGCGGGTCATCCGCACGCTCTGGGAGCTCGAGAAGCCGACGCTCGCCGCGGTGAACGGCGTCGCCGCCGGCCTCGGCGCGCACCTCGCGTACGCGTGCGACCTGGTCGTCGCCGCGGACGACGCCCGCTTCATCGAGGTCTTCGTCCGCCGCGGCATCGCGGTCGACGCCGGCGGCGCGTTCCTCCTCGCCCGCCACCTGGGACTCCACAAGGCCAAGGAGCTGATCTTCTTCGGCGACGACCTGCCGGCCGTCGATGCCGAACGGATCGGGCTGGTGAACAAGGTCGTGCCGGCCGGGGAGCTCGAGAAGACCGCGCGCGAGTGGGGGGAACGTCTCGCCCAGGGTCCCACGTTCGCGCTCGGGCTCTCGAAGCGCCTGCTCAACCGCTCGCTCCAGTCGGACCTCGACACCTGCCTCGCCGAGGAGGCGTTCAGCCAGGCCCTGGTCGCGCAGAGCGAGGACATGCGCGAGGGCATCCGCTCGTTCATGGAGAAGCGGCCGCCGACCTTCAAGGGCCGGTAGGACGGGAGCCGGCCTCACCCGTGCCCATGCGACTCCTGTCCTGTGCCGGTGGGATTGCCGAGGAGCGCGGCGCCGCTACGCTCGGACCCGCCCCAGGAGGAGGTCCAACGCATGAAGAGGCTCGCGCTCGTCCTGGCCGCCCTCGGTGCCGGCCCGGCCTTCGCTGCCGGCTGGCCGATGTACGGCTACGACATTCGGCAATCGCGCTTCAACGCTGCGGAGACCGCCATCACCCCGCAGACCGTCGGCTCGCTGCACCAGGTCTGGTTCCTGAAGACGGGCGGACCCGTGACGGCGACGCCGAGCGAGGTGGGCGGCGTGGTGTACGTCGGCTCCTGGGACCACAACTTCTACGCGCTCGACGCCCGCACGGGGGCCGTCAAGTGGAAGGTCACGCTGGCGACGCCGCAGGGGGACTCGAAGTTCCCGGGCATCCAGTCCTCTGCGCTGGTTGCCAACCGTCGCGTCTACTTCGGGGACTCCTGCGGGTACCTGCACGCCTATCCCGCGAACGGTTCGGGGGCGCCTCCCCGGGCGCCCGCCGCCATGACGGTGCGGAACCGCGGGTGCGGGTCGAACGGCAAGGAGGTCCCGGGCTTCCCGTTGGACATCGGCGGGGCGCTGCCCGACCCCAACGACGCCGTGAGCACCGACATCTTCTCGTCGCCGATCCCGTTCACGCCGACGGCGGGTCCGAACAAGGGTCGCCGCCTGCTCTACGTCGGCGCGGCCTCGCATCAGGACAGCCCCTGCATCCACGGGGCCCTGTTTGCGATCGACGCGTCCTCGGGACGGATAGTGTGGCGGTTCGATACCGTCCCGTCGTCATCGATCGGCGGCGCGGTCTGGTCGACGCCCGCCATCGACGCCGCGAACGACCTCGTCTACGTGGACACCGGCGACTGCGTGAACAACGCGTCGAGCGGCCTCTCCGAAACGATCATCGCGCTCGACGCGAGCTGCTCCGGCGTGTCGGTCGACGGCTCGTGCCCCGGCCTGCCGCCGGTCACATACCCGCCGGACCCGCTCACGCCGGGCAACCCGGTGTGGGCCTTCCAGGCGCATCCCAACAGCGACCTCCAAGACCTCGACTTCGGCTCGTCGCCGAACATCATCACCGACGCGGCCGGGGTGCCCGTGCTCGTCGGGGCGGGCAGCAAGGACGGGACCTACTACGCCGTGGCGGCCGGCCGGGGCCCGGGCGCCGGGCAGCTCGCGTGGAAGACGACCACGTCGGTTGCGAGCGCGGGCGGGGGGTTTTCGGGCTCGACCGGCTTCGCCGCGGGCAGGATCTTCGGCACCACCTTCAGCGGGCCAGGCTTCGAGACGGCGCTCGACGCGTTCACGGGCGGCCTCGTCTGGGACGCACCCGACGCGGCCAGCTCGCTCTCCCCGGTCGGAATCGTGAACGGCCTGGTCTTTGCCGGCGAGAACCTGGGCGCCTTCAAGGCGCGCGACGTGAGCAACGGGCTCCCGCTCTTCACCTTCAACGCGGGCGGCCCGATCGCGAGCGGCCCCGTGATCGCCGACGGGATGGTCTTCGTGGGCGTGGGGGTGCTCCCGGGCAGCGGCGAAACCGAGGGCCTCTACGCGTTCGCGCCCTAGAAGCCATGCATTGCGGCGCGACGGCGGTTGGGAGTAGCCTCCGCCCGCGATGGCACGTCCGGCCCCCTCCGTCGGCCGCTCCGAGGTAGGGCCGTCGTCGAAGTGGGTGACGCGCGCGCGCATCCGGGTGAACCGGACCGCCACCGCCTGGCTCATCCGCCGCTTCATCGACCCGGCGGCGATCTTTCTCTTCGTCGAGCCGGACGAGGTCGCCGCCGTGCAGCAGCGGGAAGACGCCACGGGGTTCGACGCGCCGGGTGCGACGTACCCGCATCGCGACGCGGAGGGGCGCTGCTCGTTCGAGGCGCTGGTCGACCTGTACCGTCCCGACGACGCCGCGCTGCAGGAGATCGCGTGCATCGTGCACGGCGCGGACTTCGAGGAGGAGATGCGGCTCGTCCCGGAATCTGCGGGGCTGCGGGCCATCTCCGGCGGCTTTCCGCTCGTCGCCCGCGATGACCACGAGATCCTGGAACGGGCAGGGTTTCTCTACGACGCGCTCTACGCGTCGCTGAAGGCGAGGCTCGGAGCGCGCGGCTGAGCGGCCCCGGCGATCGCCGCATCCTCTACGCCGCCGCCTTCCTGCGTGCCCTCGGGACCGGGATGATCGGCGTCCTGCTCGGCGTCTACCTCGGGCGGCTCGGGGTCGGGCCCGCCGAGATGGGGTTCGTCGTGGGCGCCGGGCTCGCCGGTGCGGCGTGCGCCACGGTGGTCGCGACGCTCGCCGGCGACCGGCTCGGGCGCAGGCGCTTCCTCGCCTCTCTGGCGCTCCTCGGCGCGACCGGCGCCGCGGTGGCCGCCGCGGCGTCGAGCGCGGCCGTCATCGGCGCCGCCGCGTTCGTCGGCATGCTGAACGGCATGGGTCGCGACCGCGGCGCCGCGCTCGTGCTCGAGCAGGCCGTCCTCCCGGCGACGGCCACGGACGCCGACCGGACCCGGGTCTTCGCGTGGTACAACGTGCTGCAGGACGCCGGCCACGCCCTCGGCGGACTCGCGGCCGCCATGCCGGCCCTGCTGCGTGGCCTGGCGGTGCCCGACTTGATGGCGCTCCGCCTGGCGGTCGGGACGTGTGCGCTGCTCACCCTGCTGCCGGCCGTCCTCTACCTCGGCCTCTCCCCGGCCATCGACGTGCCGCGAGACGAGGCTCCGGCGCGGCTCTCGCCCGAGAGCCGGAGCGTGCTCCGGAAGATCTCGGCACTCTTCGCGCTCGACGCGCTCGGCGGCGGCTTCGTCACCGCCGCGCTGCTGGCGTTCTTCTTCTATCAGCGCTTCGGCGTGCGGGAGGGTTCGCTCGGCCTCCTCTTCTTCGGCGCACGGCTCGCCAACGCGCTCTCTCACCTCGCGGCCGCGTGGCTCGCCCGGAGGATCGGGCTCGTGAACACGATGGTGTTCACGCACATCCCGTCCAGCCTGCTGCTGGTCACGGTGGCCTTCGCGCCGAGCTTCTGGGTCGCCGCGCTCCTCTTCCTCGTGCGCGAGGGCCTGGTCGAGATGGACGTGCCGACGCGCCAGTCCTACGTGATGGCCGTGGTCCGGCCCGGCGAGCGCACGGTGGCGTCCGGCGTGACCAACCTCGTGCGCCTCGGCGCGTGGGCGGCCGCCCCGACGCTGGCCGGGGTGTCGATGCAGGGCCTCTCGCCGGCGACGCCATTCGTGGCGGGGGCGGGCATGAAGATCCTGTACGACGTCCTCCTCTACCTCGCCTTCCGCGAGCGCCGGCCGCCCGAGGAAGCGCTCAGCGGGCCGGCGTCGCGGGACGCGAGAGGAACTCGATGATCGTCGCCGTCAGCCGTCCCGACTGATCGGTGCGGAAGATGTGCTGCGCGTGCGCGGTCCCGGGCAGGAGGACGAGCCGCTTCGGCTCGGGCGCCTTCTCGTACAGCGCCTTGATGCGCTCGACCGCCGGCTCGTTCGCACTCGCCACGACGAGCTTGTCGCCGCCGATGCGCTCCGGGGCGCTGACCGGCGCAGGCGACAGCAGGACGAGCCGATCGATCTCTCCCGGCGCCCTCGCCGCCGCCTCGGCGGCCGCACCGCCGCCCATGCTCCCGCCGATCACCGACACGCGCGCCGCCCCGCCGCGACGCAGGGTGCGCACCGCGGCGAGCACGTCCTCGAACAGGGCGTCCTTCGCGGAGCCCGCTGTCGACTTCCCCCAGCCGCGGAAGTCGATGGCCAGGACGCGGTAGCCCTTCGCCGCGAGCTGCTCGGCGAGCGGCCGCCAGCTCTCCTTGTCGAAGGCCGAGCCATGCGCGAGCACGACGCCGTCGCCGCCACCCTCGCCGTAGGCGTCGGCGACGATCGTGCCGCCGTCGGCCGTCGCGAAGCTGATCTGCCGCGGCGGCTCGCCCGCGAGGGCGCGGCTCGCGAAAAGCCAGAGGAGGATCGCGGCCAGCGGCCGCTGCGTGCCGAACATCTAGCGTACCGGGCGCTCCTTCAGCTCTCGTCGCAGCGTCTCGACCTCTTTTCTGAGCGCGTCGATCTCGTGCGCCTGCGTCTGGAGCGCCGCCACTGTCATGCTCGTGTAGGCGTAGAGGTCGACCATGTCGCGCACGGGGTCGACCGAGAGGCTCGGCTCCACGTCGTCGATGAGGAAGCCGAGCTGCGTGCGCGAGGCGTTGCCCCGGTAGTGGAACGTGGCGAGGCGGAACCGCATCAGCTCGTCGTGCAGGCGCCTGAGGTCGTCGGCGCCGAGATACCGGATGTGCTCCTTGGCTCGCCGTCGCGAGATCGGGCAGACGCCCCCGTGGGTCGGGTCGCTCGACGCGCACACGAGCAGGCGGTTGCAGGAGTCCTCGGGGTCGCAGCTGGCGCCCTCGGGCGAGCACGGCGCCCCGGCCGTCTCACCGGCGCATGGGGGCACACCAGGGTGGTCACGATGGCCCCCGCAGACGGGGTCGCCGCAGGTGTAGAACCACCTCGTCGGCGGGCACTCGGCCGCGGGCCCGGGGCAGCAGCTCGCCGAGCCGTCGGGGCCGATGCACAGGCACTGGTGCTGGCACTTGCCGTCGACGCAGCGGTCCTCGGTGCAGCCGTTCCCGTCGTCGCAGTCGAGATCGCTCCCGCACCCGGACGGCAGCGTGGTGGTCGTCGTCGCCGGCGGGCCGCTTCCCGCGGCGCAGGCATCGCAGCAGCTCGGCTGGTCGCCGACGCGGGCGCTACCGCCCGGGGGAGCCGTGCACAGGGCCGCGTTGCTCATGACGCTGCACCGGCGCGTGCCGTCGGCCCGCGTGCGGCAGCAGGTGACGGCCCCAGGCCGGCCGCACGTGGAGCGCGCGGCGCAGTGCACGACCGCAAGTCGGCACTGCGCGCGCAGGCGTCCGGCGCGAACCGCCGCGTTGGCGACGCGGGCGACGCAGTCGACGTAGCCCGTGTGACTCGACGCCGTCGCGCAGTCGCACTCGGCCGCCGCGGCGGCGCGCGCGTCGGCGACGGCCTGCGCGTCGCCGGGACGATCGCCACAGCTCGGGAAGCCCGGCCCCGCAACGGCGAGCCCGAGCGCGAAGGCGGTGAGGGCCGGGGCGCGGAACGACATGGTCACCTCCCCGGGGGATCCTTTCCGCCGCGCCGGGCCGTCGGTCAATAGCACGGCTCAGGTCGACTACGCCCGCGGTGGACGCCGGCGCTCGTGGAACCAGTCGCGGTACTCCTCCATGAGGCCGGCCTGCTCGCGCGGCGCCCGGCGGTGACAGGTCGCGCCCTCCGCGCTCCCTGGCGGGCGGATCGTCTCGGTCGACAGGCGGGTGGGGTAGAGGTCCGTGCGCTCGTCGGCGGCGGGTGTGCGCGCGCTGCCGGAGTGGATCGTCCAGGCCACCGCCTGCCTGAGGAAGCGCGCGACGGCGGACACCTCGCCGTGCTCGGCGCCCGGCGGCGGCTCGAGGTTCGAGTGCCACGCCCCGCAGCGCGGCGGGCCGGAGCGTCCGCCGCGGCTGCACTCGGAGTACCCGAACGGCAGGGCGAGCTTCCACGCGAAGTAGGCGCGCAGGAAGAACGGCAGGTCCGCGCAGTCGGGCTCGAGCCGCAGGCCGCCGTCGGCGTCCTCGCCGAGGCCGAGGTGATCGTGGAGGAAGTTGCGCGCCGGGTCGCGCAGGACCTCGCCGAGACCGTGCCAGCTCGGCTGCGCGTCGAGCGGATCGTCGAAGAGCCGCTCGACCCAGGCCGAGTAGATGTCCTCCGTGTCGCGGTCCCAGGACCGCTCGACGGGCCACACCACATCCCGTTCCGAGGGGCGAGGGCGCGGGTCCGCCGACACCCGGATGTTGCGGCAGACGGCGACCTCGACGCCGCGCCCGAGGCCCGCGCGATAGACTCCCGCGACGGGCGCCGCGATCTCGGCGAGCCACCGGTACGGCGTCGCTCCGTGCGGCGTCCCTGTGACCGCCGCCTCCGTGCCGTCAGGCGCGTAGACCGCGAGCGTGGCCTCGAGCGGGCGGTCCGCGACGGCGAGCACCCGCAGGGGCTGGTCGGATCGTGGGGAGCGCGGGCTCCAGAAGATGGCGGCCGGCCGGAGAGCCTCCTCCGCGGCACCCGCCGCGCGTGGGGCCGCCGGCCAGCAGCATGCGGTGAGCACGATGAGCAGCGGGCGACGGAGCGCGCGTCCCACGCCTCGTTCACTAGCGCGGCGGCAAACGTCTTGACATCGCGTCGCCGACGCCCGACGCTCCAACTTTCCCTGGATGTACGCCGAAGCCGCCGACACCACGCTGCACTACGACCTCCGCGGCAGCGGCCCGCGCCTCGTCGTCCTGACGCACGGGCTCGGCAGCGACCTCGAGTACTGGGCACCCCACGTGGACGCGCTCGCCGCGCATCATCGCGTGCTCCGCTGGGACCTGCGCGGCGCCGGCAGGTCGGCCAAGCCTCCGGGTCCGTACGATCCGGGCCTCTTCGCGCGCGACCTCGGCGCCCTCCTCGACCGGCTGGGCGAGCCCGAGGCGCACCTCGTCGGCCACTCGGGCGGCGGGGTGGTGAGCCAGCGGTTCGCGCTCGACTTCCCCGAGCGGACGCGGAGCCTCGTGCTCGCGAGCACGTCGAGCGAGGTGGGCGAGCGGGCGGCCCGCGTCTGGAGCCGTCTCGCCGACACCGTCGAGCGAGACGGCTTCGGCCCGGCGCGCGAGCCCGACGTGCGGGCGTTCGGCCCGGCCTTTGCGGCCGCGCATCCCGACGTCGTGCGCGAGCTCGCGGGCCGCACGCGCCTCGGCGACCCCCGCGCCTACGCCGCGACCGCGCGCGCCTTCGGCAGCTACGGCTGGACCGCCGAGCTCTGCCGCGTGCGCGCGCCGACGCTGATCCTCCAGGGGCTCGACGACGCGCTCACCCCGCCCGGCGGCTCGGTCATCCTGTCGCGCGGCATCCCGCGCTCGCGCCTGGTGATGGTGCCGGGCGCGGGGCACAATCTGCCGATCGAGATGCCGGCGCTCTTCACCACGGCCGTGCTCGCGTTCCTCGCGGGCCTCGACCTGTGAGGCCCGATGCCGCCACGGCGCCCCGACCCTCTTCGCGGGCGACGAGATGTTCTGGGGCAACGACCGCCTCGAGGACGCCGTCGCCTGGGCGCTCGCCGCTCAGGCGTGAGCCGCCCGGAGCGCGCGCAGGCGCTCGCGCACCGGCGGGTGGGAGTAGTGCAGGAGGACGTAGAGCGGATGGGGCGTGAGGTTCGAGAGGGCATCTGCAGACAGGCGCTTCAAGGCGCGCGCCAGCTGCTCTCCCGACCCGGTGGTCGCGGCGGCGAAGGCGTCGGCCTGGAGCTCGTTCCGGCGCGAGAGCGCGTGAAGGATCACGGACAGGACCAGCTCGGCCGGCGCCAGCAGGAGCGCCGAGAAGACCAGCCCCGCGTAGACCGGCCGGGCCTGCAGCCCGAAGGCCGCGAAGAGACCCGGGCGCCCCACCAGCACCGAGACCACGAAAAGCAGGACCCCGAGGTGGAGGACGGCGATGACCGTCGCCTGCACCACGTGGCGGCGCTTGTAGTGGCCGATCTCGTGCGCCAGGACCGCCACCACCTCGTCCGCGTCCAGCTTGTGGAGTAGCGTGTCGAAGAGCGCGATGCGCTTGTGCCTGCCGAAGCCCGTGAACAGCGCATTGGCCTTGGTCGTGCGCCGTGACCCGTCCATCACGAACACGCCCTCGAGCGGGAAGGACACGGAGCGGGCGTAGGCCAGGAGGGCGTCGCGCAGCGGGCCGTGGACGAGCGGCCGGAACGTGTTGAAGAGCGGCATGATCCAGGTGGGGGCGACGAACTCCACCGCGAGCACGTAGGCGGCGCTCGCGAGCCAGCACCACAGCCACGCCTGGCCGCCCGTGCGCTCGAACAGCCAGAGGACCGCCGCGACGAGCGGCCCGCCGAGGAGGGCGGCGAGCAGCATGCCCTTCAGGAGATCCGTCCAGAACGTCTTCGGCGCCGTCTGGTTGAAGCCGAACCGCCGCTCGATCACGAACGTCGACCACCAGCGGAAGGGCACACCCACGACGAACCACGCGAGTCCGAGGGCCCCCAGGTAGAGGAGGCCGGTCCCGATCGGTCCGAGGCCGAGCGGGCGGAGCGAGCGGTCGAGCCAGGCGAAGCCGCCGGCGAACCAGAAGGGGAGCAGCAGGGCCAGCCCGAGGGCGGACGTGACCAGCCCGAAGCGGGCCCGGACGCGCGTGTACTCCTGCGCGCGCCGGTAGCGCTCGGCGTCGTAGACGTCGCGGAACTCCGCCGGCAGCTCGCGCGCGAGGGCGCGCAGGTTGAGGACGTCGGCGCCCGCCCCGAGCGCGAAGTCGAGCAGCAGAGCCGCCAGGACGATCGCGCCGTAGCCGTTCACCCGGTCCCCAGCAGCGCACGCACCGCGGCCGCCGGCGTCCCGACGCTGGTGAGCCACAGCTGATGCACGGCGCGGGTGGCCCCGACGTGCAGGCGACGGCGCGCCGCCGGCGCGTCGGGGAAGTGGGTGGTGCTCACCTCCACCAGCACGACGTAGTCGAACTCCAGACCCTTCGCCTGCTCGATCTCCGTGACCTCGACGCCCGGCGCGAAGGTGAAGTTCTGCGCCTCGACCTGGCGGAGGCGCGGCACCTCGCCGGCGCCGAGCCCCCGGTAGTAGAGCGCGCTCAGCTCGCGCGACGGCGTCAGGATCGCCACCGAGGCGAGCGGCTCGTGCGCGACGAGCTCGCCGAGCGCGTCGGCGAGGAAGGCGACGCACGCCCCGTGGTCCGTGAAGCGGAAGAGCTCGACCGGCGGCCCCGAGCGGACGGTGGGCGGCGCCGTCGGCTCCTCGCCCAGGTCGCCGAGCAGCCCGGTGGCGAACTCCGCGACCTGGCGGGAGCACCGGTAGCTCACCCGGAGCGTGTTCATCTCCGTGCCCTCGAGCCCGAGCTCCGCCAGGAACTCGGTCCACGACGTGAACCCGCCCTCCTCGACGATGTGCTGCTGCGTGTCGCCGGCCAGCGTGATGCTCCGGCGCTCGTCGAGGCAGCCGAGCAGCACCTGGATCTCGAGCGGCGAGAAGTCCTGCACCTCGTCGACGGCGACGTGCCGGTAGCGGAGCGGGCGCCCGCCGGCGCCGGACAGCGGCCCGACCCGCAGCTGCCAGGCGCGCAGGAGGAGCGCCTCGTCCTCCTCGTCGAGCGCGGCCTCGGCCCCCGCTTCGCGGCCGCGCCAGGCGAGGAGCTCCTCGTGGCGCTCCAGGTTCCAGGCCGTGGCCCGCGCGATCTGCTCGGGGCTGAAGGCGCCGGGCGCCTCGCGCGCCAGCACGTCTTCGAGGAACGCACGCTGGCAGAGCACGCTAGCCCAGTCGTCGACCACCTGGTCCGCCGTCGGTGGCCCGTCGACCCGCCCGACCTGCTCGGCGAGCGCGACGCCGAGCGCGGGGTGGAGCTTCAGGCGCGAGACGACGGCGGGGGTGTAGTCGCGGATGCGGCGCGGCAAGCGCGGAAACAGCCGCGCGCACACCTCCGAGGCCCACTCGTGGAACGTCCGCACCTGGACCCGCGTGACTCCGAGGGCGGGCAGCACGTGGCTCACGTAGTCGCGCAGCGCGGGCGAGAAGACCACCACCAGGGTCGCCGACGAGTCGATGCCGGCGTCGTGGTACGCAAGGAAGGCGATGCGATGGAGCGCCACCGTCGTCTTGCCCGAGCCGGCCGTGCCGCGGATCAGGAGGAATCCGGCCGACGGACGGCTCACGAGCTCGAACTGCGCCGGGTCGATCAGCCCGACGATGTCGGGCAGGTGCTTGTCCGCCCGCCGCCGGACGCCGGCGCCGAGCCGGCGATCGGCACCGGCACCGATGTCGTGCGCGCGGAGCGCGGCGCCCTGGCCGCCGGCGAGCCGGGGCGCCGCGGCCTCGACGCGCCGCCATCCGTCCGGCTCGGTCGGGTCGGCCTGGAAGATGCCCTCCGGAGCCTCGACGCGCTGGAGCGCGCGGTCGCGGATGGTGACCGTGCGCCGCGCGCGCAGCACGCCGGTACGCGGGCGGCCGGCGATCTCCTCCTCGAACGCCTCCCCTTGGCGGTAGGCGTAGAAGAGGCGCGAGATGGGCGCGTTCCGCCAGTCGACGATCGGCAGCCCGGGCAGCAGCCGCGTCGTCTTGCCGAGCAGCACGTCCTGCTCGCCGCCGTCCTCCGCGAGGCGCATGTGGGCGAAGTACGGCGAGCCGGCATCCACCGCCTCGGGCCGGCTCGC
>VBKF01000201.1:0-609 GCA_005888095.1 Deltaproteobacteria bacterium
ACCAACCATCCCGACGGCGAGAGCGTTCCCGTGCACGTCAGCCTCGTTGTGTCCGGCGACGTGCGAGTGTCGCCGGAAACGCTCGTCCTGACCCCTCTCGGGACGACGGCCAATCACGTCACGATCAGCAAGACGCAGGGCGAGGCGCTGAGAATCCTCGGCGTCGAGTCGAGCGACCCGGAGCTGGTCGCCGATGTGCGCACGGTCGCGAAAGGTCGGCAGTACGACATCTCCGTGAAATACGTCGGAAAGCCAAACCGCGGCGTGCTGCGCTGGAGTATCACCGTGAAAACGAACGAGCGTCATCAGCGCTCGATCGTCATCCCCGTCGTCGGCGCCGTCTGACTCCGCGCGCAGGGATCCCAACGATCAGCCACTGCGGGGGTGCATCGTCGCGATGAGCTGGGATGTGGCCGGCGCGCAGCCGCAGCGCCTCACTGCTCGTAGAGCTTGATCACCCGCACGGTCCCCGGCGGCGCCGCCTGCACGCAGAGGTCGCAGAGCACGCACTCGTCGAGGTTGTCCTCGACGATCCGCAGCCGTCCGTCCCCGTCCTGCGCGAAGATGTTGACGGGGCACACGTCCACGAGCTTCTTCGCAAGCGCGGTG
>VBKF01000201.1:757-17760 GCA_005888095.1 Deltaproteobacteria bacterium
GCCGAAGCGCATGCCGGGCATCTCGTCCATGAAGCGGCCCGCCATGAAAGCGACGATGGGAAGCCGCGATCGGTTCTCCCGCACCCAGTCGGCCAGCTCGGCCTCCATGCGGCCCCCGGGCTCCGAGTAGATGACGATCGCCTGGGTCTCCGGGTCGGCCTCGAAGAGCGGCATCAGCTCCGCATAGGAGGAGCCGATGATTGCGTCGCCGCCGATCGAGACGGCCGTCGACTGCCCGAGGCCGGCGGCCGAGAGCGTGTTGCAGATCTCCGTCGTCATGCCGCCCGAGCGCGACATGACGCCGATCGGCCCCTGCTTGAAGGCGCGGCGGACGTTGATGGCCGGGCCGCCGAGGCCGCCCATCTTCGCCTCGTCCGGCGACAGGATGCCGAGGCAGTTCGGGCCGATGATGCGCGCGCCGCGGAGGCGCGCCAGCTCCACCATCTGCGCCACCTCGGCGCGCGGGATGCGCTCGGTGACGATGACCAGCAGCTTCACGCCCGCCTCGATCGCCTCGAAGACGGCGTCGCGCGTGAAGCGGGGCGGCACGGTGACGACGGAGCCGTCGACGTGCGTCTTCGCCGTGATGTCGCGCACGCAGTCGTGGACCGGGACGCCGTAGACGTCGCGTCCGGCGCGTCCCGGGGTGACGCCGCCGACGATCCTGCTCCCGTAGTCGAGACACTCGCGCGTCAGGTTCACGGCCTCGCGGCCCGTGATCCCCTGCACGATGAACGCGGTGTCGCGGTGGATGAGGATCGACATCAGGCGGCCTGCATCTTCGCCACCGCCCGCCGCGCCGCTTCGAACATCGACACGCTGCGGTCGCAGTACTCGACGCGGTACTTGCGGAGGATCTTGAAGCCGTCGTCCTCCCACGCCCCGGGGATGCGGAAGATGGCGATGGTGTCCGCGGGATCGCGCCCCGACTCGACGCAGCCCTTGATCACGCCGCGGGCCACGATGTCGACGCGCGTGTTGGAGACGACGTTCATCATGACGGCGATCTTCCGGACGCCGGGCTTGGAGAGGATCAGCTTGGTCAGCTCGCACGCCTTCCTGACGCTCGGGTTGCCGCCGATCTCGCAGTAGTTGGCCGGCCGCCCGCCGTGCTTGCGGATCGCGTCGAAGAGCGTGAGCGAGCCGCCGCCGGCGCCGATCACCAGCCCGAGGTCGCCGTCGAACTCGACGACGTTGCCGGCGACGCCGCGGTGGTCCGAGGCGTCGACCTCGGCGCCGCGGATCTCGAAGCGGGTCGGCGGCCGGGCCTGGCGCGTCTCCTCCTTGCCGATGCCGAGCTCGAGGAGGAGCTTGGCGTGCTTGTCGCGCGCCTCGGCCTCGAGGTCGACGTGGCCGTCGAGGACGAGGAAGCGGCCGTCGGCGGTCTTGCCGAGCGGGTTGATCTCGGCGAGCGTCAGGTCGTAGCGGAGGAAGACCTCGACCAGCGAGGCAACGATCGGCGTGAGACGGTTGAGGTCCTCGGCCGTGACGCCGACGGCGGCGACGGCCTCCTTCGCCTTGAAGGGGCTGAAGGGCAGGAGCGTCGAGAGGTGGACCTGCGCGACGTGCTCGGGATGGGTTTCCGCCACCTCCTCGATGTCGATGCCGCCCATGTCGCTGAAGACGAGGACGGGGAGCTTTCGGCGGCCGTCCCAGGTGACGGCCGCGAAGTACTCCTGCACCACCCCGGCGCGCTGCTCGACCAGCACGCCGCGTGGCTTCTGCCCCTTGATCTCGAGCGCGAGGATCGCCTGCGCCGCGGACTCGGCCTCGTCCGGTGTGTCGGCGAACTTGACGCCGCCCGCCTTCATCCGGCCGCCGGTCAGGACCTGCGACTTCAGGACGACGGGGCCGGCGATCTCGGCGGCTATTGCCTTCGCCTCGGCGGCGGTGCGTGCGAGACGTCCCCGGAGAAGGGGAGCGCCGTGGCGGGCGAAGAGCGCTTTGGCCTCGTACTCGTAGAAACGCATCGCGCGGCGCGGAGCGTCGCAGTTAACACTCGTCGTCGCGGATGGTCAAGCGAGAGGAAGGCGAGTAGCGGCTCAGTCTGGCCCCGAGCACTTTGCGTCGTCGCCTTCGGTGTCCGACCACCGCCGTGCCCGAAAATCACCACCCCGCTCGCTAAGCCCTTCTCAACCGCCGCGCTCACGCCGTGGCGGCTCGTCAAACGCGACGAGACCGTGTCGGCGCCAGCCGACGGCGGCAAGCCAGGTGCGCGCGCGGACCACCGGCGATCCTGCGGGCACCGTCTCCACACCCCTCGCCCCGCCGTCGAACCACAGCGCCGACGAGCAGGGGTCCAGCCCGCGTTCTCCCTCGCAGTGTTTCGCCCGATTCATCAACACGTAGACGAGGCAGTGACGCATCGCCCGCGGGGTCGTGAGCGCCCTAGCATGGTATCTGTCACCCCAGACTGGACCGCGGCGGCCGAGCGCGCGGTTCACCGCGCGCGCCAGGCGGATCGTGAGACCCCGGAGCCCCCCACCGAGCGCCGGCGCATCGTCGGCCTCGATGATGAGGTGGACATGGTCGTTTTGCACACTGAACTGAAGGATCCGAAAGCCCTCGTGGGAGGCCGCGGCGAGCGCGCGGCGGACGGCCGGGAAGACACGCGCGGCGCGCAGGCAGCGGACGGTCTGGCTGCTGCGGAGAGTGACATGGACGGGCTGCGCGGCTAGATGCGGCGGCCGGACACGATGCGGGACGCCCGGGCGGCGGCCCAGCGTGCGCTTACGGCCCGCGCCGGCGCGACGGCCTCCCCAGGTGCGCGGCGGCGGGAGCGAGGCTGCAAGGTGCGCGCCATCTTGATTAGGCGATATTAGCACTCTACCTATCATGTGTCAAGCGGTGATGCGCAACCGCCGACGGGAGCGTCCCCAAAGAGCATCGAGTGGTCGTGCCGTGCGTTGACTCCACTTCGCCGCCGCCCCGCCTGTGCGACGTCTCGGCCACGTCATCCGTGGGAGGCTGCAGCCGGCCTTCGACGGCAAGCAAGGTGCACGGTGTGCGGGTCACGACCGCTTCCATGTCCACCAGGGAGCCGCAGGAGTGTGCGGCCGAGAAGATATCGGGTGACCTCGAGGCCCTGAACGCGCTCTGGCGCGAGGTGGCTTGCCGAGGACGACGACGGGGTTTCGGACGAAGGGCGAAGGGAAGCCCAAGAGCGTGTGACGCTCCGCCGCTGTTTTGACAGGTGACGGACGCGCCGTCATACACGCCAACCTGATGCGATGAACGGCGTGCTCCAGCATCGATGGCGGGCCGTGTGGTTCCTCGTGCTCTCGGCGAGCGCCGCCGGAGCCGGTGGTGGAATCGCTCCGGGCCGCCTCCCCGGCTCCGCCACCGCCGGCGCGGCGCTCGACCGCTGCTCCCAGGCCGACCATGCCCGCGGACCGGCGCGCGCCGATTTGCTCAAGAAGGGGCTCGCCCTCGCCGAGGAGGCGGTCGCCGCCGACGACGGCGACGCCCGGGCGCACTTCGCCGTCTTCTGCAACCTCGGGAAGCAGGCGCACGACGCCGGCCTGAGCATCTTCAACCTCGGCAAGCTCCCGCGGCTGCGGCGGGAGGTGGACCGCACGCTCGAGCTGGCCCCCGACTCCGCCGACGCGCTGGTCGGCAAGGGCGCCATGCTTCGCGAGATGCCGCGCCGAGCTCGCTCGTGTGCTCGCCGCCCGCCAGGCCGTCGAGGAGGCCCGGGTCGAGGCGAGACGCGCGCTCGAGACGGCCCGCGAGCGTCCGGGCGGCACCGAGGCGGAGCGGCCGCGGCGCTCCTCGCCGAGCTCGGGCGCTAGCGCGCGCCGCGCTGCACGAGCACGTCGCGTGGAGCGGGCGGCGTCTGCTGGTAGTCGTAGAAGCCGAGGCCGCTCTTGCGGCCGAGGTAGCCGGCCAGCACCATGCGGCGGAGCAGCGGCGGCGGGGCGAAGCGCGGCTCGCGGTACTCCTCGTGGAGCAGCGAGGACATGTGGAAGACGATGTCGAGCCCGATGAAGTCGGCGAGCGCGAGGGGGCCCATCGGGTGATTCGCGCCGTTCTGCATCGCCGCGTCGATGTCCGCGATCGAGCCGAGGCCGCGCTCGAGGCACGCGATCGCATCCACCATGTACGGGACGAGGAGCCGGTTCACGATGTAGCCCGTCGAGTCGGCGACCACCACCGGCGCCTTGCCGAGCCGCTTGGCGAAGGCGACGCAGGTCTCGACCGTCTCGGGCGACGTCCTGAGGCTCGGCGCCACCTCGACCAGCTTCATGGCGTGCACGGGGTTGAAGAAGTGGAGCCCGACGAAGCGCTCGGGTCGCTTGGTGGCCGAGGCGATGTCTCCCACGGTCAGCGTCGAGGTGTTGGTCGCGAAGATCGCCTGCTCCCGCACGACGTCGTCGAGGCGCGCGAAGAAGTCCCGCTTGACCGCCAGCTCCTCGACGATCGACTCGATCACGAGGTCGACGTCGGCGAGGTCGTGGAGGTGCGTCGTCCAGCGCAGGCGCTCGAGGAGCGCCCCGTGATCGGCCGCGCTCAGCTTGCCGCGCTCGACCTCCTTCTGGAGCTGCTTCTCGAGCCGGCCGCGTTGCGCGTCGAGACCGCCAGGCGTGGCCTTGGCGAGGATGGTGTCGAGGCCGGCGCGAGCCGTCGCGTGCGCGATGCCGAGGCCCATCTGGCCCGCTCCGACGACGCCGACACTGCGGATCTCCATGGGCCCGAGCAGCTACGACATTTCGAGCGGGGCCGTCAATCGACACGGCCTTGCGACATCCCCGGGGCCCGACGTAAGGTACGGGCGTGCTGCCCGGCGAAGGCGCCGCGCCCGCCAACCCGTGGACCGAGGCTCTGTCGCCTGGGGAACGGCGAGAGCTGCTCGCGATCCACGGGAGCCGCGCGTGGCTCTCGATCGTCACCAACTGGGGGCTCGTCGGCGCCGCCTTCGCGCTCGTCGCGTGGGCGCCGAATCCAGTGACCGTCGTCCTTGCCCTCGTCGTCATCGGTGGGCGTCAGCTCGGCTTCGCCATCCTCATGCACGAGGCGGCGCACCGGAGCCTCTTCCGGAGCCGCCGGTGGAACGACGTCGTCGGCAACTGGGTGTGTGCCTACCCGGTGTGGAGCGACCTCTACCCGTACCGCGCCTACCACCTGCAGCATCACGCGAAGACCGGCACGGCGGAGGACCCGGACCTGAGCCTCGCCGCGCCCTTTCCCGTCACGCGCGCGAGCCTCCGGCGGAAGATCTGGCGCGACCTCACCGGGCAGACGGGATGGAAGCGGGCCCGCGCGACGTTCCGCCGCGACCTCGGGCTGTCACAGGGCCGTGTACGGCGGCTCGACTTCACGGGCGTCCGCAACTTCCGGGGCGTCACGATCACGAACGCGGTGCTGCTCGCCGTTCTCGTCCTCTGCGGCCACCCGGCGCTCTACCTCCTGTGGGTCGCGGCATGGTTCACCACCTACAGCCTCGTCATGCGCATCCGGTCGATCGCCGAGCACGGCATGGTGCCCGACCCCAGCGACGACCTGCGCAACACCCGGACGACGCTCGCGCGCTGGTGGGAGCGGCTCCTCATAGCGCCGAACCGCGTCAACTACCACCTCGAGCACCACATCATGATGGCCGTCCCGCACTACCACCTCCCGCGCCTGCACCGGCTGCTCCGCGAGCGGGCGGTGCTCGCCGGCGCCTGCGTCACGGAAGGCTACCTGCGCGTGCTCCACCTCGCCTCGTCGCGCGCCGCCTAAGAGTCTGTGAACGACTCCCCTCCCGTCGCCAGGCGGCCGATGCATCCCGCATCGCGGCGTTGCTCCTCCTCGCCATAGCCTCCGGCTATGACTCGTCGTCGCGCCTTACGCTGCGGGCGCCTCGGCCACCTGGCTCGGTCCGGGGATTCGTTCACAAACTCTGCCCCCGTCGACGGCGCTCCCGGGAGCGTGCTAGACGCCGCCCATGGCAGACTCGCGCGCCGTCCTGATCACCGGCTGCTCGACGGGAATCGGGCGAGCCACCGCCGTGCGGCTGGCCGAGCGCGGCTGGCCGGTCTACGCGACCGCCCGGCGGCTCGACACGATCCGCGACCTCGCCGGCCACGGCTGCAAGATCCTTGCCCTCGACGTGTGCGACGAAGCGTCGATCCGCGCCGCGGTCGACACCGTGGAGCGGGCCGAGGGCGCGGTCGCCGTGCTCGTCAACAACGCGGGCTACGGGCAGGAGGGCGCCTTCGAGCTGGTGCCGATGGAGGAGGTCCGCCGCCAGTTCGAGACCAACGTCTTCGGTCTGACGCGGCTCACGCAGCTCGTGCTCCCCGGCATGCGCCGCCAGCGCTGGGGCAAGATCGTGAACCTGAGCTCCATGGGGGGGCGGCTGACGCTCCCGGGCGGCGCCTTCTATCACGCGACGAAGTACGCCGTGGAGGCGCTGAGCGACGCGCTCCGGTTCGAGGTCCGTGCGTTCGGCATCGACGTCATCGTGGTCGAGCCGGGGCCGATCCGCACGCGCTTCGGCGACACGGCGATCGCCTCGATCGGGACCGCCGCGCGCGACGACTCGCCGTACGCCGCCTTCAATGCCCTCCTGGCGCGTCGGATCCGCGAGGCCTACGAGGGTCCGATGGGGATGTTCGCGGCCGAACCCGACGCGGTCGCGCGGGTCATCGACAAGGCGATCAGTGCCCGACGGCCGAGGTCGCGCTATCCCGTCACCGTGGCCGCGCGCGTGCTGATGGCGCTCCGCCGCTGGCTGCCCGACCGCGGCTTCGACGCCTTCCTGCGCACCCAGTTCGGCGCGCCGGCGCCGGGCTGAGCGCTGGCCTTCGCCGCGTCGGCGATGCTAGATCCTCGCATGGCCGACGAGACTGCGACGATCCTCGGCGCCGCGCGCGCCGCGCTCGACGCCGCCCTGGAGGCGGGCCGCCGGTTGCTCGACGGCGGGCGGGCGATCGACGAGCACCAGGTCCACGCCGAGCGCCTGGCGTACGCCGCGACGGAGGTCGCCGCGGCCGAGGCGCTGGCCGCCTACGCTCGCGACCGGCACGCAGCCGGTGCCGGCGACCCGACCACCGACGCGATGGCGGCCGCCTTCGCGGCCGAGGTCGCCGACCGTCTCGCGGCACGGATCGCGGGGCACCGGGAGGACTTCGGCGTCGGGACGACGCCGCTCGAGGGCGCGGCCGTCCAGGCGGCCATCCGCGCCGCCCAGCACGAGGCGCGCTTGCGCGCGATCGGGCGCGAGGTGATCCGCGCGCGCGGCGCCAACAACGCCTGGCTCGAGCCCGACATGACAGTGATGGCGCGCGACTCGGCCCGCATGTTTGCCCGCAAAGCCGTGGCGCCCATCGCCGAGCGGATCCACCGCCACGACGAGCTCGTGCCGGAGGCGATCATCCGCCAGATGGCCGAGCTCGGCTACTTCGGCATGTCCGTGCCCGAGGAGTACGGCGGCCAGGGCATGGGGAACCTCGTGATGATCGTCATCACCGAGGAGCTCTCCGTCGCCTCGCTCGCGTCGGCGGGGAGCCTCATCACACGGCCGGAGATCCTCACCAAGGCGCTGCTCAAGGGCGGCACCGAGGCCCAGAAGCGGAAGTGGCTGCCGGCGATCGCCGCGGGCGAGCTGATGGTCGGCATCTCGGTCACGGAGCCGGACACGGGCTCCGACGTCGCCTCGATCCGCTGCCGCGCCGAGCGCGGTGACGGCGGCTGGTACCTCACCGGCGCGAAGGCGTGGTGCACCTTCGCCGGGCGGGCCAACGTGCTGGCGCTCCTCGCGCGCACCAACCCCGACCCGAAAGCGGGAGCGCGCGGGCTTTCGCTGTTCATCGTCCCGAAAGACTCGTTTCCGGGTCACGAGTTCGAGGTCCGCCAGCCGGGCGGCGGGGTGCTGCACGGCAAGGCGGATGCGACCCCGGGCTATCGCGGCATGCACTCCTTCACCCTCGGTCTCGAGCGCTACTTCGTCCCGGCCGAGAACCTGATCGGCGAGCGAGACGGCGAGGGCAAGGGGTTCTACCTCCAGATGCAGGGCTTCGCCGCGGGACGGCTCCAGACCGGCGGCCGCGCGACCGGCGTGGCGCAGGCTGCTCTCGAGGCGGCGGCGACGTACGCGGCCGAGCGCAGGCAGTTCGGCTGCCCGATCGGCGACTTCCAGCTGACGCAGCACAAGCTCGGCCGCATGGCGACGCACATCGCCGCGGCGCGCCAGCTGACCTACGCGGCGGCGCGCGCCATGGACGCCGACGAGACGGTGGCGCTCGAGCCGGCGATGGCGAAGCTCTTCGCGTCGGACGTCGCGGTATGGGTGACGCAGGAGGGGCAGCTCCTCCACGGGGGCTGGGGGTATGCCGAGGAGTTCGCGATCTCCCGCTACGTGGTCGACGCCCTCGTGCTGCCGATCTTCGAGGGCGTGAAGCCGATCCTCGAGCTCAAGGTGATCGCCCGGGCGTTGCTCGGCGCGCAGGCGGGCGGCACGAAGACGCCCTAATCATCGGCCCGGCTGCGAGGGCGAGTGCTCGTCTGCGGCACGTCAAGTCTTCCTCCGTCGCCGATCCGGACGTTGCTTCGCTCTGCGGCTGCCTGGCTCGAGGCGCGCCGCGTCCGCGAGGTCCTTGAGACGTCCAGTCGCCCGCTTGTTGGCGAGGAAGTCGGCGCGACCGATGACGGTCACGGGCACGTCTCCGAACGTCGCTCGCAGCCGGCGCCGCCAGGCGGGCTCGAACTCCACCCCGTCGATCGCCGTGAGCACGTCGATCCGGAGCGGCGGCACGCCGATCTGGAAGACGACCCCGGGGGTCGCGAGATCCGCGGGTGTGAGGTCGTGCAGCGGCGCCCCATAATCTCTGAGCGCGGTGAACGCCCGTCGCGCATTGTCTGGCGTGGGCTCGATCCAGACGTCGAGGTCACCCGTGCCGCGGGGGCGGCCCAGCACCGCGAGGGCGTATGCGCCGACGATGAGAAACCGGACGCGGCGGTCGACGAACGCGCGCAACAGATCGCAAAAGTCCGTGGCCAGGTCGATCCGGGCGCCAGCCATGCAGCCTCCACTGCTCGATGCTCAGGCGGAAGGCGAGATCGAGGCGGTCGTCGACCGGAACGGCATCCCAGTAGGTGTCGTCCGCGGCCTCGAGACGGCGGGCCTCGGACGTCCCGGGACGAATGACCCGCGCCGTTGCGGTCCTGAGCCGGCGCTCGCGCGCACGAGTCGACACGAAACCAATTCTAGCAGGCCGGCCACCCTCGGTGCACCTGAGCGGCGACTGCAGGCCATAAGAATCGAATCGGGCGAGCCCGCCCGACCCCTGACCGCATTCCCGCCGCCAGACCACGGACGCTTCACGCTCGTCACGGGAGCCGGCCCGTGACGACCCAGTGGCGATCGCTGACGACGCGGCAGCTCAGCTGGGGAAGCTGGCGCGCGAGCTGGCGCGCGACCTCGGCGGGCGTGAACGCCGCGCGCAGGGAATTGTAGAAGTCGCGCTTGAGCAGCGGTGATTCGCCGCCCGCGTACGTCTCGGCGAGGTCGCGGGCGTGCGACGGGGAGTCCGGACGGCAGAGGTCCATCACCAGCACCCCCGCTCGCGGCCGGCCGAGCCGCTGCACTTCCCGCCAGAATACGCCCGGCTCGGCGAGATGGTGGAGCAGGCTGTTCGCGATGACGGCGTCGAACGTGCCGGACGGGAAGGGGAGGGCCGGCAGGCGCGCGCGCACCAGGTGGATCGACGTCTCGAGGCCGGCGCTCCGTACGGCCTCGTGCGCGAGGCCGATCATCGCGGCCGAGGCTTCGACGCCGGTGACGGCGAGCCGGGGGAGCGTGCGGGCCAGGCGGATCGGGATGTCGGCGGGGCCGCAGCCGAGGTCGACCACGCGGCTGCCGGCGAGGTCGGGGAACATCGTCCGGAAGCGATCGACGAAGCCCCGATTGACGTCGGCGAAATCGGCCCGCGCATAGGCGAGGGCCTGGGCCGCGTCGTCCATCAGCTCCGGCTCGAGAATGCGTTCCATCCGGCCTTCAGCGCCGCGTCAGGATCTGCACGCATTGATGGACGGCTTCCTCCGCCTTGGCGCGGAGCTCGGAGTCGCCGTCGCTGCTGATCGGATGCGCGACCACCGCAAAGGGGTAGCCGGGGAGGCCGAGGGTCTCCGCCATGACCCGCGCCGTCCCGGCGAACCGGTCGGTCATGATCGCGGCCGCGGGCGTGCCGGCCTTCTCGGCCGAGATCGCGTCGTGCAGACTGCACGACGAGCAACTCCCTCAATCACCGACCGCGGACACCACCGCGTCGCAGGCGAGGAGCTCGCGGAGGAGCTCGGGCGCCGCCGGCGCGCTCATGTTCGCCTTCCGCCGGCGGACGACGTCCCGGACGCCGTGCGCGCTGCGCAGGACCGTCTCGACGTGATCGAGAAACGGGGTGACGTTGGCCTTCCCGTTGTCGAGGAGGCCGACGGTCGCGCCCGCGAGCGAGCGGAGGGCGGGCGCCATGCGAGCCGTCGAAGGGACGCATTCCGAGGTTGGGTCGAGCACGATGAGCGGCATGTCATCCTCCCTCAGCAGTCTACCCGTCGCATTGCTGGCAGAGACCGACCGCCCGTGTCACGGCGCGCGACCGGGTGCCGAACCACGGCGGGACGACGGCGCCGAAGCCTCCCGCCGGACCTCCGGCGGCGACGACGAGCAGGTCGTCGGGCGACTGGAGCGCCGAGAACTCCCGTCCGTCGTCTGCTCCGGCGGTGAGCTTTGCCTTTCCCGCGCCGCGCCAGTCACCGCGGCGGACCCGTGCGGCGCGATGGATGTATTCGCGGATCTCCCGCTTCCGCCAGCCCGCGGCGGCGATCAGGTCGCGGAGCTGCTTCGGGATGAGGAGCGCGTAGTTCCCGGCCCAGACGGAGTAGGTGAGCATGTTGGCCCGCATCTCGGCGGCGAAGGTGTCGAGGATCTCCTCGGGGTCGGTCGTCCACTCGTTCATCACCTGGCGAGGCGGGGCGCAAGCGAGCACGGTGACCGCCGACGCGCCCGTGGGGACGCCTCGCTCCTCGGCGAGCGGCATCCACGGGCTGTCGTCCTCGTCCTCGGCTATCGCGAGCGTGAACTTTCCGGGCTGGCCGAGCGTCGAGCGATCGAGCGCGCCGGGCACGCAGCCGAGCACGTTCATCAGGACGAGGCGGACCGCCCGGCCGATCGTCGCGTTCGGGCGGTGCCCGTTGCCGAGCACGTTGTCCCGGGCGTTCATGCCGATCTCGCGCCGGATGGGGCCGTTGACGACGAGGAGGATGGCGCTGCCGCCGGTGCTGGCCGTCGCGCCGTGGAGCAGGAAGGCCGGGTCGCACATCGCCTGGATCGCGGTCACGACGACGGGGAAGTAGGGCGCGAGGCAGCCGGCCGCCACGGCGTTCACCGCCACCTTCTCGGCGCTGATCGCGACGCCACGGACCGGCTCCGTGCCGATCACGTCGGCCGGCGAGAGCCCGACCCAGTCGAGGCATTCGCGCACGCGCGACTCGGTCGGCGGGACGATGGGAAGCCCGTCCGTCCAGCCGTTGCGCTGGAAGAGCTCGTTCGCCTCGAGCGCGTCGGCGACCTCGTGGCGCCGGGAGCGCAGCGGCGTCATCGGGGCATCCTTAGAGGGAACCGGGGCGCTTCTCAACGAGCCGAGGGACGGAATCATCGGCCGGGCTGTGGCTTTCATGTCTTCTGTAGCAAAGTCGCGGACACCTTGACCTCGTGGGAGGCGGCCGCTTGAATGCCGTTATGGGCATGTTCAAGGTCCGCGTGAGGGTTACGAACCCCAGCGACGCGAGCCGGTTTTTCGAGGACGAGTTCTGGGTGGACACTGGGGCCGTGTACTCGTTTGTGCCCGAGGACCGTCTCGAGGGTATCGGGATCGATCCGGCACTGAGTCGCGACGTCATCCTCGCGGACGGAAGGCGTGAGCGCCTCCGCTTCGGAGAGGCCCGGATGACGGTAGAGGGACTCGGGGAAACCTTGACCTGCCCCCTCGTCTTCGGACCTAAAGGATCGCTTTACCTGCTCGGGGCCACCGCACTGGAAACCTTCGGGGTCGATGCTGATCCCGTGGCCAGGCGGCTGAAGCCCGTCGCGGCGGTCATCGGGGGGTTTCTTGCAAGCAAATAACGGCGCCTAGTCTTCCCCCGGCCCCTTGGTCCCGACGAAGCGGTCGTCGGCGTCAGCGAAGAGCAGGTTGAATGTCGTCAGGCTCCCGTAGGCCCGGGTGATGTACTCCTGGAGCTGGAGCCGGTCGTCGTCGGCGAGCTTCGGGTGGCTGTTGATGCGTTGCTCGAGGACCCGAAGCCGCTCCCGCACGGCGATGATCTTGCGGAAGAAGTCCTCGATCGGGATGGTTTTCTCCTGCGTCCCGGCGCGGCCCGGCTTGAGGACGAGCTGGCCGCCGGTCCAGCGGTCGGCGATGTGGCCGGAGACGGACTGCTCGGCGTTCAGGACCGCGCGAACGGCCTGCACGATCTTCCGGAGGTCCTCGTCGTCCAGCATGGCTAGAGCGGCTCGTAGAGGCCGATCACGTTCCCCGACGGGTCCGCGACTGCGGCGACGGCGCCGAACGGCTCGCGGCGGATGGGCTCGACGGCGCGGGCGCCCTTCGCGGTGAGCGCGGCGACCGTGGCGTCGATGTCGCGCACCCGGAAGGAAACGTGCGCCGTCGACGCGGCGTGGTGCTCGGCCTCCCGCGCATGGAGGGCGATGCGTCCCGAGCTGCCCACCTGGAACTCGGCCCAGCCGCGCTCGACGTAGAGGGGGCTCAGCCCGAGCACGTCGCGGTAGAACGCGACCGAGCGTTCCCAGTCGTCGACGTAGTAGATCGTCGTGTAGACGCTTTCGATGGCCATCGGAGCTCCTACTGCGGGACGTCGCGCAGGCTGGGGCGTGGCGCGTTCACCAGGCACGCCATGTTGCCGTGGGGGTGGCGGTTCTCGTGCATCAGCTGGTGGACGTGAGGGATCTGGTCGAAGGTGAACGTCTCGGACAGGCACGGATCGACCTTCCCCGCGGCGACGAGGTCGTTCAGCGCCCGCGCCTGGTCGTCGTTGGCGAAGTGCGAGCCCTGGAAGCGCTTCTGGCGCATCCAGAGGTAGCGGAGGTCGACGACCGCGTTGTAGCCCGTCGTCCCCGCGCAGATGACGACCATGCCGCCCGTGTCGCACACGAAGATCGACGTCGGCACGGTGTCCTCGCCCGGGTGCTCGAAGACGAGGCGCGGGTTCTTGCGCTCGCCGAGGACCTCCCAGACCGCGCCGCCGAACGCTCGCGCGCCCTTCAGCCATTCGGCGTACTTGGCCGTGTCCTTCCAGTGCGGCAGCATCCCCCAATGCGAGAACTTCTTGCGGTTGATGCAGCCCTTGGCGCCGAGCCGCCGGCAGAACTCGAACTTGTCCTCGCTCGACACGACGGCCACCGGCGTGCCGCCCATCACGCGCACGATCTGGATCGCCTGGGAGCCGAGGCCGCCGGCGCCGCCCCACACGAGCACGGCGTCGCCAGGGCGAACGGTGTGCGGCGGCCAGGCCATGAGCATGCGATAGGCCGTCGCGCCGACCAGCATGTAGGCGGCCGCGGCCTCCCAGGTGAGGTGCTTCGGCTTCGGCAGGCACTGGTGCGCCTGCACGCGGGTGAACTGGGCGAAGCTCCCCCAGTTGGTCTCGTAGCCCCAGATGCGAAAGCTCGCGCCGAACATCGGATCCCCGCCCGCCCGCACGACTGCATCGTCCGGGTCCCACGTGCCGCAGTGGATGACGACGTGGTCGCCGACCGCGACGTTCCGCACGGCGCCGCCGACCTTCCACACGATGCCCGAGGCGTCGCTGCCGCCGATGTGGAACGGGCGGTAGTCGGGGTCCTTCTGGCGGCCCTTGATGACGTCGACCGGGACGCCGAGCGCGGCCCAGACGTTGTTGTAGTTGACGCCCGCGGCCATCACCCAGACCAGCACCTCGTCGGGCCGGAGGTCGGCCGGGACCTCCACCTCCTCGACCTGGAACGCCTTCGTGGGCTCGCCGAACCGCTCGGGGCGGATCAGCTGCGCCAGCATGCGGGCCGGCACCTCGCCGAGCGGCGGCATCTGGCCGAGCGGATGGAGGTCTCGCATCGCGCTACGCGCCTCCCATGACCGACAGGAAGTCGCCGAGGCTCCGGAAGCGCATCATCATGTTGGTTTGCTTCTCGTCGCCGAGGGTCGAGCGCGGACGGTCGGCGTAGTTGTGGCCGGGGTAGAGGAGCGTCTCGTCGGGGAGCGCCGCCAGGACCTGGGTGAGGCTCCGGTACATGTCCTCCGGGTTCGAGCCCGGGAGGTCGACGCGACCGCAGGAGCCGATGAACAGCGTGTCGCCCGAGACGAGCGCGTTGCCGACCAGGAAGCACTGCGAGCCCGGCGTGTGGCCGGGGGTGTGCAGCAGCTTCACCTTCAGGTTGCCGATCGCCACCTCGTCGCCCCCCTCGACGGGGACCAGGTCGGACTGAGAGAGCCCCGTCAGCCGGTGCACGAATGGCAGCTCCGCCTTGTGGACGTAGACCTTGGCCGGCACCTTGGCGACGAGCTCCGCGGCGCCGCGGATCGAGTGACCCATGAGGTCGCCGCCCAGGTGGTCGGGATGGAAGTGCGTCACCAGGTCCCTGGTGATGCGGTAGCCGTCGGCCTCGGCCGTGCGGACGATCGTATCCACGTCCCAGGCTGCGTCCACGACGGCGGCCTCGTGCGTGGTCGGGTCGCCGAGCAGGTAGACGAAGTTCTGCATCGGGCCGATCTCGAGCTGCTTGAAGTAGATGGGATGCCTCATCTCCGCTCCGGCTTCCGCTCCTGCGCGAGTGGCCGCTCCCAGAGGTACTCGGTCTCGCCCAGGTGGTGTCCGATCCAGCGCGAGAGGACGAAGAGCAGATCGGAGAGGCGGTTGAGATAGGCGAGGGGCCACTCGCCGACCTCCTCCTCCCGCATCAACCGGAGCACCTCGCGCTCGGCGCGCCGGCACACCGTGCGCGCCACGTGGAGGAAGGAGCTGACGCGGCCGCCGCCCGGCAGGATGAACGACTTCAGCGGCGCGAGGTCCTGGAGGCAGCGGTCGATCGTCGCCTCGAGCCCCTTCACCTCCACCCCGCTCAGGCGGAAGGCCCCGGGCGCCGCGGCCGCGAGCGGCGTCGCCAGCTCGCCCCCGAGGTCGAAGAGCTGATTCTGGAGCCGGCGCAGGATGTCGTCGAGCTCCCGGCGCGCGGCCGCGCTCGCGCCTTCCGGTCCGGTCTCGGCCTGGTTCATGGCCCGCGCGACGCCGACCGCGGCGTTCAGCTCGTCGACGGTGCCGTACGCGGTGATCCGAGGGCTGTCCTTGCGGACGCGCTCGCCGCCGACGAGGTCGGTCTCGCCGCGGTCGCCGCGGCGCGTGTAGACGCGGGTGATGCGGATCGGCACGCCGCCAGTCCTAGCGTCGCGTGAAGAGCGAGTCCACACCCGCCGGCGCAGGCTCGACCCGGGCGACGGCGAGGTTCTCCGCGACGTGCTCGCGGCTGCTCATGCCGACGAGCGCAGCGGTCACGCCCGGCGTCGAGCGGACGAACTGGAGCGCGCGCGCGGCGTGAGTCTGGAGCCCAGGCAAGGACTCGGCGATCGCCCCCGGGAGCCGCCGCGAGAGCTGCCCCTGGAGGATCGAGGCGCTCGCGACCGCCACCACGCCGAGCCGGCGGGCGGCCTCGAGCGCGCTCACGCGCTCGCCGCCGACCAGCTGCGTCACGCCTGCGTACGCCTCGGGCATGGCCAGGTTGTAGGGCAGCTGGATCACCTTGAAGTGATGGTCCGGGCCCGCGACCGCTTCCGCCTCGCGCACCAGCTCGGCGAGCGACAGGTGATCGCGCGCCTCGGGCGGCTGGCGGAAGCCGTTCCACGTGGCGACGCCGTAGCGGCCGACGCGCCCCGCGGCGACCTCCTGCTCGAGCAGCTCGAAGGCGGCGCGGATGCGGCCCAGGAACTCCGGGCGCGGCACGGCGGCGAGCTGACCCTCGGGGTTGTGGACGTAGTAGACGTCGACCGACTCGAGCCCGAGGTTCGCGAGGCTCCGCCCGAGCTGGTCCTTCAGGTAGCGCGGCGTCATGGCGTGAGCGCCGACCACGTCCTCGGCGCGGAGGATCCCGGGGCGGACGTAGGTGTCGCGCACGTAGGCCGAGGGGTCGGGCGGGACGCTGCCGTCGAACGGGATGTACCCGCCCTTCGTGCACACCACGATCTGCTCGCGCGGGAAGCCGCCCTCCCGGGCGAGGGCGGCGAGCGCCTGGCCGAGCACACGCTCGCTGCGCTGCGCGCGGTAGTTGATCGCGGTGTCGAAGAGGTTGCAGCCGAGGTTGGCCGCGTCGACGAGCGCCGCGCCGTAGCGCCGGTCGGTCTCGTCGTCCTCCTCGCCGAGGTAGGTGCCGAGGCCGATCGAGGAGACGAGGAGGCCGTCGAGCGGGCGGAAGTGGCTCGCCGGGACGTCCCGCGCCAGGGACTCCCGGTAGGCCCCCGTACCGGCGGCGGTCGCGCTCCGGCCGCGGCTCACGCGGGCAGTGCTCCGAGCGTCAGGCGCATCGGATAGACCTTCCGATTGAGCGGGTTGACCATCAGACCGAGCGTCTCGAGCGTCACGGCTCCGAGGAGCGGACCCTCGTCCGCCTCTCCGAGCACCACGGGCGAGGTCGCCGTCATGCCGGCGAGGGTGAAGCGGCATTCGGAGACGCCGCGGCCGATCGAGGAGCCGTCGGCCAGGCTGAACTCCGCCTTCCGCTCCGGCCTGAGCCCGAGCGCGTGCCAGACGCGCCTCGGCAGCACGGAGTAGACCGCGCCCGTATCGACGAGGAAGCGTGCACGTATCGCCTTGCCTCGTCCGTCCCGGCGCGAAACCGTCCCGCGGACATCGATGATCCCCACATCCCCGGAACTTGCCCACAGGGCATGCCGATGGAATCGCTTCGGCAAGAGCACTGGCGGGCCTCAGCCGACCGCGGCTTCCGGGCGCCGCGCGTGGCGCTTGATGATCTCGCGCAGCCGCGG
>VBKF01000202.1 GCA_005888095.1 Deltaproteobacteria bacterium
ATGAGCGCCGAGCTGCAGGCGCAGGCGGCGGGCGCTCGCGAGCGGGCGAAGGCGGAAGGACACCGGGTGGAGCAGGCGCTCACCACCAAGGGCATTTCATTCGGGCGCATCACAGCCGACGCGGACGGCACAATCGACCACGGTTCGGTGGAAGGCGTCGACCCGGATCTGACGATCCGTCCATTTGGGTGGAAGGGACATCAGGCCACGCTCCGCGACATCGCCGAGGAGTCCCTCCACATCCATCAGGGCCTCCTCTCCAACCGTATCCAGCTCGCGGTGCGCGACGGCACCCTCGACCCGGGTCCGTACGGCAAGGGGCCGTGGTACGACGTGGACGAGGACGGCGTCTCGCTCGAGATCGACCCCGGGATGCTGACGACCGTCGTCGGCTACCTCGCGCAGCTCGAGGTCCCGGTCATCCGGCCGCCGCGCGATCCCGGTCTGCTCGACGTGTGGGCTGCCGGTCGGTCGCGCTTCGACGAGATCGGATGCGCCGGATGCCATACGCCCACCCTGGAGCTCGAGGACACGAAGCTCGACGCGCGGCAACCCGCCGAGCCCGATCGTGCCGCGTTCATCATCGACGTCGCGAAGGACGGCGACGGGCCCAAGATCGAGCCCAAGTATGCAGGATACGTCACGTCCTACCTGGTGCCTCTGTTCAGTGATCTCAAGCGCCACGACATGGGGGCCGCGCTGGCCACGCCCGCGCCGCAGGGGACGATTCCCGCGCGCGTGTTCCTCACCCGTCCACTCTGGGGTCTGGCCGAGACGGCGCCCTACCTGCACGACGGTCGTGCGCCGACGGTGCACGACGCCATCGTGTTGCACGGGGGCGAGGCGACCAGGGCGCGCGACGCCTACCTGGCGCTCGACGAGCCCGCACGGGCGAGCGTGCGCGTGTTCCTGACGTCGCTCTCGCGCGAGCCGAAGCTCTTTGTCCCATGACGTCGCTCCGGACAACGGCGCTGCTGGGCGTCTGCCTGCTGGTTGGCGGGTGCGCACCGGGCAACGACGGGCCGCGCTGGCGAGCCGGCTGCGCCCCGCTCGCCCGGCCCGCGCCCCTCAGCCTGGAGGCGGCGGGCGAGGCGCTTCGCCTGGCCGAGCGCCGACACGAGCTGCGTTTTCGCGAGGCCGCGGCGCCCGGCTCGTTTCTCCGCGAGATGCATTCCGCGCTCGACGCGAAGCGCATCGCGGCCGGGGAGATCTGTCTGGCGGAGCTGGCCGATCGCGGGCAGCTGCTCTTCGAGCACGAGTACAACTTTCCGGACGGGCTCGGTGGGGGTCGGTCGGCCACCGCTCCGGCCGGACCGTTTCGTCGGGTGCATCAGGGACTCTTCGGGGGCCCGGAAACCATCTCCTGTCCGTCGTGCCACTGGGTCGGGGGCCCGAACGGCGCCGGCGCCGAGACCGACAACGTGTTCCTCCAGGGCGACGGCGAGCGCACGCGGCGCGGCGACGAGCGGAACCCGCCGGCGCTGATTGGGCTCGGCGTCGTCCAGGCGCTGGCGCGCGAGATGAGTCGCGACCTGCACAAGGAGCGCGACGACGTCGTGCGGGAAGCCGTGCGCGCCGGCGCCGCTCGCGAAGCGCATCTCATGACCAAGGGCGTCGACTTCGGCGTGCTCCGCGCGACGCCGAAGGGCGAGGTCGACGTGTCGGGCATCCGCGGGGTCGACGCCGACCTGGTGGTGAAGCCCTTCGGCTGGAAGGGCACCGCCGCGGAGTTCGCGGACTTCGCCAGTGAGGCACTCCAGCAGCACATGGGAATCCAGAGCGAGCGGCTCCTCGCGACGGGCTCGCGCGAGCTGATCGGTGACGGGAACGATCCGGCCGACCCGGACGGGGACGGCGTGCGGGGCGAGCTCGGCCGTGGCCCCTTCGCCGCGATGATGGCGCACCTGGCACTCCTCGAGCTGCCCATCGTCGAGCCGCTGATCCAGAACCGCCAGCTCCCGCCCGCCGCACAGAAGTTGCTCCCGCCGACGACGACGAGCTTCGCCGACGACTTCCAGCGCGGGCGCGAGCAGTTCCGTACGCTCGGGTGCGCGGGGTGCCACGTCCCCATGCTGGTCCTCGAGAGCCCCGTGGTCGTCGTCGAGGGGATGCCGCCGATCGACCTGTCGCGGGAGATGCGGCGGCCGGCGCTCACCTACGATCCCGCCCTCCACGGCTATCCGGTGTGGCTGTTCAGCGATCTCAAGCGCCACGACATGGGGACGGGCAACGCCGCTCAGCACGTGCAGCGCGGGGTGGCGCTGAACGAATATCTCACCCCGCGACTCTGGGGCGTCGCCGACTCCGCGCCGTACCTCCACGACGGCCGCGCCCCGAGCTTCGACTATGCGATCGCCGGCCACGACGGCGAGGGTGCCGCCGCGCGGGCGGCATTCGCCGCGCTCCCTTACAACGACAAGGGCCCGCTCCGCGTCTACTTGATGTCGCTCCGGCGTTTACCGCGGGTCGTCGTCCCCTGATCCTTGGCGCGCCGCAGCACGTAGAGATCGAGCACGCCGACGCCCACCTTCCCGCCGACGGGATGGCGGAGCGAGCTGATCAGCAACGCCGGGCGGCCGCGTCCGTCGGGATCAGGGGCACGGCGGATGTGCCACCCGAACCAGCAGTCCGCCTCGTCGCCGAACAATTCGGTGAGGACCTTTCCCGTACGCTCGGAGCGGAGCTCGACGCGGCCGACGCGGTCGGCGGTCTCGCGACGATGCCAGGGTGCACCGATGGCGAGGTCCTCGACGCCGTCGCCATCGAGATCGCCGGTGGCGACGACCATGCGTCCGTAGAGCTCGCCCGGCTGGCTCCCCGACCAGTGCCGGAGCTCCTTCCCGGTGGCGCTGGAATAGATGTAGAGCTCCCCCGGGAGCGTCCGCGTCTGGTCTTCCGTCGCCGGCGCCGCCACGGCGACGTCGCCCTTGCCGTCGCCGTCGAGATCCGCGACCGCCGCCACGACGCCGCCGAAGCCGCCCCGGCGGTCCGTTCCCTTCCAGTGGTGCAGCTCCTTCCCGCTGGCCGAGGAGAGGATCCAGGCCCCACCGACCATCGCGCCATCGGCGCCTGCCGCGAACGGTGCGCCGACGGCGAGATCGGGGCGGCCGTCCCCGTCGAGATCGTCGAGCCGGGCGACGTACCATCCGAAGGACCCGCCTTCGGCTCCCGGCGAGTAGGTGTGCAGCACCGTGCCGTCCTTGCCGCTCAGGAGATAGACCCGCCCGGTGTGCTGCGCGGGCGCGCCGACGAAGAGGTCGGTCAGCCCGTCGCCATCCTGGTCCCCGGCGAGCGTCAGGTCCCACCCGAGGTTCTCGCTCTCGGTCTCCGCGCGCTTCCAGAGCTCCTTGCCCGTCTTGGGAGAACGGGCCACCACGACGCCCCGCATGCGCCCGTCGACCGGGGCGTGGGGCGCCGCGATCACCAGGTCCGCGAGCCCATCGCCCGAGATGTCCGGCACCGGCATCACCCAGTGGCCGAAGAGCCCATCGTCCGACGGCCCACCGTCCCACGCGCGGATCAGCTTGCCGTTCGCCCCCGACCACACCGCGGCGCTTCCGCTCTGGAACACCTTCTGCTGGAGCTTGAAGCGGGCCCCGGCGGCGATGTCCGCGTGGCCGTCGCCGTCGACGTCGAGCGGCTCGCCGAAGCGGAACCCCAGCTCACCCTTCGGGACGCTCCCGGCGATGCGCCGCGCCACGCACCAGCCGGCACCGGGAGCGGAGCAGAACGCGGTGGCCCCAGCGGAACTCAGGAACGCCAAGCCAGGAATCAGCGGGCAGCAGAGGAGAACGGCGACGGTCGAGAGTCGGCGTCGCCGGCACGCGCGTGCCGGCGACGCCACGTTCTTCACTGACAGCAGCCTACCCAACTGTTGCCGGAGAAATTGCACTGCAGGCCGGACTGGAGCGGGCCCAGGGTGCCGAAGGTGTTGTCTAGATCCACCTTCTGACCGCGGGAGGCGGTGTGCGCCGTCCCGTATTCCCAATTTTTGTTGGAGCCGCCCACAGCGTCGTCTAGGCACTGCTGAAGGTTGGGCACCGTCGACGCATCTGAAGCGATCGCCCAGAAGGATGTGACGGTCATGTTGGCCGTGTCCTTCAGGCCGGGGAGGTCACACGCCGCTGCCGCGGCCTGCAACTCCGGGTACGTGCACGCGTGCGTGCCCGGAAAATTCGAGCTGCACGCGGAATTGGCGCCGGGAAGCCCGAGTTGCACGTTGTAGTTGAAGCGACCGACGGTGGCCGTCAGGGAGCCCTTGAGGACCTGGCCAGTCGGGGGTGGGCAGGTCGTGCTGGTCGTCGTCGTGCTCGTCGTCGTCGTGGTGATGTTGGTCGTGCTGGTGGTCGACGGCTCGCAGCAATAGACGAGCCCCCCGAGTGCGTCGAGCTGCGTTTCCGCATTCGCAAACGCATTCGCGCGGGCGGTGGCATCGAGGCAGGCGGGGCAGAGCGCGTTGATCTTGCTCGTCGGCCCCGTCACCCCGTCGTACTTCACCTTGCAGGACTTCGCTGGACCGGTCTCGCAGGCGTCCTCCGCTGCATCGTCGGCGAGCTTCCCGTCGGCCAGCTTGGTCCCGCACGTGAGGATGCAGGCCGAGGCCTTGGCCAGCGCCTTCGCAACCGCGTCCTCGCATTTCTGGTCGTTCGACTTCGACGCGGGCACGTTGCCCTGGTCGTCCCCGCCGAAGGGGGTCCCCGGCGCACAGTAGACGGCCGCGTTGGTGCCGTTGTCGAGCTGGCTTTCGATGGTAGCAAAGACGGTCGCCCGCGCCGTGGCATCCAGGCACGGCGGGCAAAGCGCGTTGACCTTGCTGTTGGGTCCCGTGGCCTTGTCGTACTTCGCCTTGCACGACTTCGCCGCATCGGTCGATTCGCAGGCATCCTCGGCGGTGTCGTCGACGAGCTTCCCGTTCGCCCGCTTGATGTGGCAGCCGAGGATGCACACCAGCGCCTTGGAGGCCGCCTTCGCCACGGCGTGCTGGCACTTCGCCGCGTTCTTGTTCAGGGGGAAGCAGCCGGCGTCGTCCCCGCCGAAGGGGTCGCCCGGCGCGGCGAGGGACGCTCCGGTGCCCAGCAACGTGGCCAGCATGAGAGCGAGAACGGGGCGAGATGTCATGGGGGCTCCCTCCGAGATGGCGCCCGCAGTCTTGCCCGGTGGGGGGGAGGAGTCAAGGATATTTTTCGGCGGCGGGCTGGTCGGCACGGGCGGGGGATTCGACCCCCGCTTCAGGTAGCGGCTGCGGGTACTGCCGCCCCGGTGTGCTGCCGTGCGAGTGAAGCTACGTTGCCGGATCAGACGGCGCCGACGACGGGGATGACGATCGAGCGCTGATGGCGGTCGTTCGTCTTCACGGTGACGCTCAAGCGCACCACACCGCGGTTCGGCTTCCCCACATATCTCACGACGATGTCGTACTCCCGACCCTTGACGACCGGGCGCACGCTGGGGACGAAATCCGGGTCGCTCGATTCGACGCCGAGTATCTTCAGGACCTCGCCCTGCGCCTTGCTGACCTTCACGTGATTGTCTGTCCCGCGCGGCTCCAGGACGAGCGTTTCCGGCGACACCAGCACGTCGCCGGACACGACGAAGCTGACGTGCACGGGAACGCTCTCGCCGCCAGGATGGTTGGTCGTGAGCGCCACGCTGGCGAGGGATCGGCCCACCGGGACGTCCGCTTTTGGTGTGATCGTCACCACGTAACGGCTCGCTCCGGACGCGACCGCTCCTCCGTTGGCTGTCCGCCCCGCGCCGTTGTGGTCCGCGGCGGGTTTCACCCTGACGGTGAGGGAGGGATCCGCCTTCACCGCCAGGACGTCGAAGGATCTGCCGTCCGTCGACGAGACCGTCACTTCCGCCGGTTTCAGCGCGCCGACCTTGCCGGCGACGGAGATGGTGTCGGTCGGCTGGACGTCGATTGCAGTGACGACCTCGACCTTGAGCTGAAGGACGACCGGGTTCTTCGAGCCATCGTTGGTGGTGACCGTTATGCCCTTGCTGATCGGCCCCTTGTAGTGCGTGGTATCGAGCGATGCCTTGACTTTTCCCACCCCACCGGGGGGGATGACCTTGTCGAACTCGGTCACGGTGCAGCCTCAACCGGGCTTGGCATCCACGCTGAGGTCCCCCGTCCCGACGTTCTTCAAGAGGAAGGCGTGGGTGACGGTCACACCGCGGGATACCTTGCCGGCATCGTAGACGAGCTCCTCCGTCTCCAGCGACGGTGAGGGCGCGGCGTCTGGTCCCGCGGCTGCGCCCGCCGCGACGGCGAAGACGGCGAGCAGGGCGGCAGCGATTCTCATCATAAGGGATGCTTGTACGCGCCGGCCATCCGCGTCGTCAAACGCCCAGCATTGCGTGCGCTGCCCGCGGGACGTCGCGCGGGTGGCATGCTAGGGTCCGCACGATGTCGTCGCAGCCGCCGTCCGACGTTCTCCGGGAGCTCGCGCGTCGTTACACGGACCTGCTCCGCTCGCACCTCAGTGAACGGCTCGTGTCCGTCGTGCTGTTCGGGTCGGTCGCGCGCGGCGACGCCTCGCCGGCGTCGGACATCGATCTCCTGATCGTCGCCGAGGATCTCCCGCAGGGGCAGTTCGCCCGCAAGCGCCTGCTCGCCACCGCCGACGAGGCCTTCGAGCCGGAACTCGAGCGCGCCGAGGCGGCCGGCGTGGAGAGCCGCCTCGCCCGGATCGTACGGACCCCGCGCGAGGCGGCCCGCCCGATCCCACTCTACCTGGACCTCACCGAGGACGCCCTGATCCTCCACGACCGCGGCGGGTTCTTCGCCCAGGTGCTCGAACGGGCCCGCGGCTCCGTGAAGCGGCTCGGCGCACGCCGCATCCGTCACGGGACCACCTGGTACTGGGACCTGAAGCCCGATTTCCGGCCGGGCGACGTCGTCGAGGATATGACGACGCGGGAGATGGCGCGCAGCTTTCTGCGGCGCGCCGCGGCGATCCTGCGCGAGGCCGAGCGCCTGCTCGGGGACAAGGCCTGGAACCTCGTCGTGCGCCGCTGCCAGGAGGCGGTCGAGCTCGCCCTCAAGGGCGCGCTCCGCGAAGCAGGCGTCGAGGTTCCCAAGGTCCACGACGTGAGCGGCGCGTTGCGCCGGAACACCCGCCGCCTGCCGCCGCACCTCGTTGCAGAGATCGATCTGCTCGTCTCCGCGTCACGCCGCCTCCGCGAGGAGCGGGGGCGTCGGAGCGTCAAGCGCCCGAGCTGACTGAGGCACTGCCCGGGTAATCAAGCTCCACGAGCAGTAGTCCCGAAGTCCACGCCGCGCGCCGCGCCGCGGCCCGGTTCGGCACGGCGCTCGGCCGTCGCGGCATCCACGCGCAGGAAGTAGTCCGCCAGGCGCGGCCGCTCCGCGACGAGGCGCTCCGCCTGCGGCGTCGGCCCGCTCTGGAGCACGTTGAGCTGGCCGAAGAGGGCGAGATCGGCGACGCTCGGGCGGTCCGCGAAGAAGTACGGGCGATCACCCAGCCATACGAGGAGCTCGTCGAAGCGCCGCCCGAGCTCGTCGACGACCGTCTGCAGGGGGAGTCGTGCCAGCCCCTGAGCGAGGGCCTGGTTGCGGATCCGGCGCCGCAGGAGCACTCGCAGCACCGGCCGCAGGGCCGCGGGCGCTGGAATGCTGCCGACCACCTGTGTCGTCGTCGCCTCGGCGTTGGCGTCGGACCAGCGGAGCGCCATCGCGTACCAGTAGAGCGATTCGTCGGACCAGTCCTCGAGGAAGCGCTGCCGGGCGGCGACGTCCGCATTCCGGTCAAAGAGCGGGGGCTCGGGAACGAGCTGATCGAGCCGGCGCAGGATCTGCGTCGAGTCGAAGACGCGCCGTCCGTCGATCTCCACGACGGGCATCTTCCGCGCCTGCGGGTTCCAGCGCTTGAAGTCCGCCGGGCTCTTCGGCGGGACGAGCGTGAAGGCGATCCCCTTCAGCTGCAGCGCGCGAGCGACCTTCTCCACGAACGGTGACAGCCGGCTTCCGAACAGCTTGGCTTCCATGTCGGCTCCTTCCGGGCGACGGGCGATCATGCTGCCAGCGCGCCGGGCGCGATTGTGTCCGGACGCCGGAGGCCGGGTCAAGACGGCGCGGGCCAGTCTTCAGCCTTGGCGCTGAGGGCTGGCCCGCCGGTCAATGCCTACTGGGGGTGGAAGCTCAGAATGTCAGCAAGGCGCCGCTGTTGTTGAAGACCTTGTACTGTGTGACGGTGAGGATGCCCGGACCCACGCAAGACGCCACATGCGCGCCTGAAGTAGCGCCGGACCCTATGACCGACCAGATTGCTTCGACGCGGTGAGGCTTTCCCTTCCGCACGGGAACGACGAAGTCGAAGCTGTGCGCCGACAACGTGCTCAAGATCAGGTCGAAGTCACAGAGCGGGTTGGGCCCCACGCAGACCCCTGTTGTCGCCGGGGCTCTAACGCTGCAGGTGAAGCCAGTTCCGAGGCTGGAGCAGTTCGCGTCCGTGGTGCAGGCAATGGTCGTGGGGGCCATTGTGCATTCGGTGAGCTGAGAAAAGAGGTTGCTGCTGATCTGCTGAAATCGCTCGTCGTACACCACACAGTTGGTGGGAAGTATTCCGGCACCACTGCCATCGACCGTTACGCAGACCTCAATTCCGATGTCCGCCGTCGCGCTGGGAATGGTTGTCGAGATCTTCGTGTCGGTGAAAAGGCCGCTCACCAGCGAAGGCCTGATATCCAACGTTACGCCGCTCCCATTGGACGTCGAGATGTCGGCGCTGAACAGGGTTACCCCAGTGCCCCCGCTGAAACTGCCGCCTGTCCCGATCGCGCAGGACGCTGGGGTGCCGGTGGCGCTGAAATTGCCGCTGGATTGCGCGAGGGCAAGTCTCGAGCCAAGTACGGTGGCGAGGGCTGCTACTGCAAACACGGATGCTAACGTCCTCATTCGTTTCCTCCGGGGTTCTTGTAGCGAAATGTTAATGCCTTGATGGGCGAAGACGGGAGATGGGCGTTCGATCGAAGGTCACCCGCTTTCCCGTCGGATCAGGAAAGGCGGCGCCGGCCGGCCAAAGGTCGTACGAAGATGCATCATGTCCTCCCTGACGATGCGAGGTGGTGGTCGGGGTGCTCGCGCGTCGGCACCCGCGGAACGGTTCGATAGCAGTTTCAATGCCAGTGAATGGGCTACACCCCATGGCCAGCGCGGCGCGGCATGAGTTGGCAACTGTGCGGCGTGAAGGGAGCTACTCGTAGTTTCGCGTGACTTCTATGGCGGACGTCACACGAATCCCGGAACGATTGGGCGCGCTTCGCATCCTCTGAAGGTGCTACGTCCCTCGCACTCTCGTGGGCTGCTTCGGGACCAGGTGGGGTGCTTGGACTCGTGCACGGTCGCACCTTCGATTCCGGGCAGCTCGGCGGGCGTGACCTGTGGCGCCACCAGCATCCGGTTGCCGGAGCGTGGCTGGTGACTTGCCTTGACCCGTCCCCGGGGCGCACGATAGACGCGCCCAATGCGCAGCCCCCGAGACTTCGGCAAGCCGCTTGCCATCGGCGCGCCCACACCGCCGCCGGAGATCCCCGTGAAGCCGTCGCGGGTGATCCACTTCTTCGACCCCTCGAACGCGAAGATGGCGGCCAAGCTGCCCGAGATCGCCCAGAAGACGGACATCCTGCTCGGCAACCTCGAGGACGCGATCCCCGCCGACAAGAAGGTGGAGGCGCGCGAGGGGCTGGCGCGCATCGGCCGGGAGGTCGACCTCGGCGACACGCCGCTCTGGACGCGCGTCAACAGCCTCGACAGCCCGTGGTTCCTCGACGACATCATGCGGCTGGTGGGCGAGATCGGCGACCGGCTCGAGGTGATCATGATCCCCAAGGTCGAGGGGCCGTGGGACATCCACTACGTCGATCGCCTCCTCGCCCAGCTCGAGGCGCGCCACAAGCTCCGGCGCGCGCTCCTCGTCCACGCCATCCTGGAGACGGCGCTCGGCGTCACCAACGTCGAGGAGATCTGCGCCGCGAGCCCGCGCATGCAGGGGATCAGCTTCGGGCCGGCGGACCTCGCTGCCTCCCGGCGCATGAAGACGACGCGCGTCGGCGGCGGCCACCCGGCCTACCTGGTGCGCACGGACCCCGACCCCACGAACCCGAACGCGCCGCGCCCGACGGCCCAGCAGGACCCGTGGCACTACTCGATCGCGCGCATGGTGGACGCGTGCGCGTCGACGGGCTGCCTGCCCTTCTACGGACCCTTCGGCGACATCTCGGACCCGCTCGGCTGCGAGGACCAGTTCCGCGCGGCGTTCCTGCTCGGCTGCGTCGGGGCCTGGTCGCTTCACCCGAGCCAGATCGACATCGCCAAGCGGGTCTTCAGCCCGCCCGTGGAGGAGGTGGCGTTCGCCAAGCGCGTCCTCGAGGCGATGCCCGACGGCCGCGGCGTCCTCATGCTCGACGGCAAGATGCAGGACGACGCGACCTGGAAGCAGTGCCGGGTGATGCTGACCCTCGCGAAGCTGCTGGCGGCGAAGGACCCGGAGCTGGCGCGACTCTACGGCCTCTGAGCCCGCGGTCCCGATGCTGACTCGCGTGCACCACGTCGGCCTCGTCGTCCGCCGCCTCGAGGACGGCCTCGCCTTCTGGCAAGACACGCTCGGGCTCCGCATCGTCAAGCAGGCGACGGTCCAGGACCAGGGCGTGCGAGCCGCCCTGCTGCCGATCGGCCGGAGCGAGATCGAGCTGCTCGAGCCGATCGACGCGGCGGGCGGCGTCGCCAAGTTCCTCGCCCGGCGCGGCGAGGGGCTCCACCACGTCTGCTTCGAGACGCCCGACGTCGCGGCCGAGCTCGCCGCCGCCCGGGGCGCGGGGCTGCCGCTGATCGACGAGGCGCCGCGCCGGGGCCTCGCCGGCATGATCTGCTTCCTCCACCCGAAGGGCACGTGCGGCGTTCTCGTGGAATTCGCCACGCCGCCGCCCGGTGAGCACCACGACGCCGTCGCGGGTACCGGTCCGTTCGCCGGCATCGCGCTCCGCGAAGTGACGGCCCGGAGCCGCGATGCGGCAACCGCCGCGGCGCTCTTCACGAGCAGGCTCGGCCTTGCGCCTGCAGCGGCCGAGGCCGCCCCCGGACTGACCGCGACGGCGGTCACCGCCGGCGGCGTCCGCCTCGGGTTCCTGAGCGCCGACCTGAGTGCCTCCTCCCCGAACGCAACCGCGGTCAGGGAAGCTCTCGAGACCGGCGGCGAGGGGCTGAGCGGCCTCGTCCTCGAGGTGCCGGATATCGCGGCTGCGAGTCGTACCCTGGGCACTCCACCGGAGGGAGACGTCCACCTCGACGCCGCGCGGTGTCACGGCGTCCCGCTCACGTTCCGGGCCGCCGCCCGCTGAACAGGCCTCAGAGACGGTCGCGGACGCCCGCCAGGCCGGCGGCCTTGGCGCAGCTCGCGCAGCAGAAGACGCGCCCGTCTCCTTCGATGCCGTGGCCGATCACGCGGCACCCGCAGCGGGCACACGTCGGCGCGAGCGCCTGGATGGCGCACTCGAAGCTGTCGAAGACGTGCGGCGCGCCTCCCGTGATCACCTGGAAGGTCTTGTCGTACTCGTTGCGACATACCTCGCACTGGGCCATGCGTGCACCCTCCTCTGCCGGACGAACGGCTCCATCCTTCGCCATGTAGAAAGGTGGGATCAATCCCCTGCCACGCAGGATTGACGTCCCGGAGCCGGCACGGCAGCGAGGGAGTGTCCTCTGGCCATGCTCTACACCCGGGACACGGGGAGCGGACAGCCGGTCCTGCTCCTGCATGCCTTTCCCCTGAACAGCCGCATGTGGGAGCCGCAGATGGATGCGCTCGCCGCCCGCGCGCGGCTGCTCGCCCCCGACCTCCCGGGATTCGGCCTGAGTCCGCCGCCCCCCGCGGCCCCTTCGCTCGACGACTACGCGCGGCAGGTCGTCGACGTCCTCGATGCACTCGCGGTCGACCAGGTGGTCGTCGTCGGCCTGTCGATGGGAGGCTACCTCGCCTTCCGGCTCGTCGGGGAGCTCGGCCGGCGTCTCGTCGGTCTCGTCCTGGCCAACACGCGCGCCACGCCGGACGCGGAGTCAGGGGCGCTCGCCCGGCACCGGCTGGCCGCCGAGGTCGAGGCGCGCGGCGTCGAGGTCGCGGCGAGCGAGTTCCTGCCGAAGCTTCTGGGTGCGACGACGCAACGCGGCCGGCCGGCGCTCGTCGACCGCGTGCGCGGCATCATCCGGGAGAACACGCCGGCCGGTGTCGCGGCGGCCCTGCGCGCGATGGCGGCGCGGCCCGACTCGACATCGCTGCTGGCCGGCATCCGCTGTCCCGTGCTGTGCGTCGCGGGCGAAGAGGACACGCTCACGCCCCCGGAGGTCGCGCGCGCCATGGCCGAGCGCATTCCCGGCGGCCGGGCGATGGTCGTGTCCGGGGCCGGGCACCTCACCAACCTGGAAGCGCCCCAGGCCTTCAACGACGCGCTGGCCGGATTCCTGAGCGAGAGGACCAGGCATGACGAGGGACGCGGCGGCGACCCGCTTCCGTGATCGCGCCCATGCGGGGGGGGTGCTCGCGGCCGCGCTCGCTCGGTACGCGCACCGTCGCGACGTCATCGTGCTCGCGTTGCCGCGCGGCGGCGTGCCGGTCGGCTGCGAGGTGGCGCGCGCGCTCGGCGTCCCGCTCGACGTCTTCGTCGTCCGCAAGCTCGGCGTGCCGGGCCACGAGGAGCTTGCCATGGGGGCGATCGCATCGGGCGGCGTGCGACTCCTGAACGAGGACGTGGTGGCGCTGGCCGGCGTCTCCGAAGAGGCCATCGACGAGGTCGCGGCGCGCGAGGCAGCGGAGATCCGTCGCCGCGAGCGCGTCTACCGCGGCGATCGCGGACCGCCCGACCTCCGCGGCCGCACCGTCATCCTGGTCGACGATGGGCTCGCGACGGGCGCGAGCATGCGTGCCGCCGCGGCGGCCGTCCGGCGTCAGGGTCCGGCGTGGGTCGTGGTCGCCGTCCCCGCCGCCGCGGCCGACACCTGCGAGACGCTGCGCGGCGAGGTCGACGAGCTCGTGTGCCTGATGACGCCCGAGCCGTTCCACGCCGTCGGCCTGTGGTACGAGGACTTCTCGCAGACGAGCGACGAGGAGGTGCGGCAGTTGCTGGAGTGGAATTCGTTGACCTTTCGCGTCACGGACAGATAATAGTGTGATTCATATGCCGACGCCCCTCGAGCAGTGGGTAGACGAGTGCTCCCGGATCACCCGGCCGAAGGCCGTCCACTGGTGCGACGGGTCGGCGGCCGAGTACCAGCGCCTGGTCCAGGAGATGCTCGGCACGCGCACCCTGATCGAGCTGAACCAGCAGGCGTACCCGGGGTGCTACCTGCACCGCAGCGACCCGAGCGACGTCGCGCGCACCGAGCACCTGACCTTCGTGTGCAGCCGCACCAAGGAGGACGCCGGGCCGAACAACAACTGGATGTCGCCGGCCGACGCCAAGGAGAAGGTCGGTGCGCTCTTCGCCGGCGCCATGCGCGACCGGACCATGTACGTGGTGCCCTACCTGATGGGTCCGGTCTCGTCGCCCTACAGCCAGGTGGGCGTCGAGATCACCGACAGCCCCTACGTGGCGGTCAGCATGCGCATCATGACGCGCATGGGGAAGGTCGCGCGCGACCGGCTGGGCGCCTCGGACTACTACGTGAAGGGCCTGCACTCGCTCGGCGACCTCAGCCCCGACCGCCGCTTCATCCTGCACTTCCCCGAGGAGCGCACGATCTGGTCGGTCGGCTCCGGCTACGGCGGCAACGCGCTCCTCGGCAAGAAGTGCCATTCGCTCCGCATCGCGAGCTGGATGGCGCGCGAGGAGGGCTGGCTCGCCGAGCACATGCTGATCGTCGGGATCGAGGAGCCGAGCGGACGGACGACGTACATCGCCGCGGCGTTCCCGAGCGCGTGCGGGAAGACGAACCTCGCCATGCTCGTCCCGCCCGCCAGCCACAAGGGCTACAAGGTGTGGACCGTCGGCGACGACATCGCGTGGATGAACCCCGCCGACGGCCAGCTGCGCGCGATCAACCCCGAGGCGGGGTTCTTCGGCGTCGCGCCCGGGACGAACTCGAAGACCAATCCCAACATGATGGCCACGATCGGGAAGAGCTCGCTGTTCACCAACGTGGCGCTCACGCCGCGCGGCGCCCCGTACTGGGAGGGCATGGACGGCGGCCCGCCGCCCGAGGCGCTCGACTGGCAGGGCCGGCCCTGGACCCCGGCGAGCGGCACGAAGGCAGCCCATCCCAACTCGCGCTTCACGACGCCGGCCCACCAGTGCCCGTCGATGTCGCCCGAGTGGGAGAGCCCTGGCGGCGTGCCGATCTCCGCGCTCGTGTTCGGCGGCCGGCGCGCCACGCTCATGCCGCTCGTCTTCCAGGCCTTCAACTGGCAGCACGGCGTCTTCCTCGGCGCGACGATGGCCTCGGAGACCACGGCCGCGGCGACCAGCGCCGTCGGCGTCGTGCGACAGGATCCCATGGCGATGCTGCCGTTCTGCGGCTACAACATGGGCGACCACTTCGGCCACTGGCTTCGCATGGGCACGCGCGTCGCCACGCCGCCGCAGATCTTCCGGGTGAACTGGTTCCGTCAGGGCCGCGATGGCAGCTACCTCTGGCCCGGGTTCGGCGAGAACCTGCGCGTGCTCCGCTGGATGGTCGCGCGAGTCCACGGCGAGGTGGGCGCGGCCGACACCCCGATCGGCCGTGTGCCGCACGTCGCGGACCTCGACCTCACCGGCATCGACGTCTCGCGCGCGACGCTCGAGGAGCTGCTCGCCGTCGACCGCCAGGGCTGGCTCGAGGCGGCGGCCGCGCAGGGGACCTTCCTCGAGCAGTTCGGCGATCGCCTGCCGCGCGAGATCCGCGAGGAGCAGGCCACGCTCGTGAAGCGCCTCCGGGGCTAGCCGCTCGACTCGAGATGGAATCTCCGCGCGTGCCGCGCGCGCGGCCGAGCGAAGCGAGCGGGGAGTGAGGACCCGGCGGGCTCCGCCCGACGGGGCGAGGGGCGGAGCCCCTCGCTGATCTAGCCGCGCTCGGCGGCCGACGCGCGCGCCCGCGCCCCGGCGGGTGTCAGCGCCCGGCGCAGGATCTTCCCGTTGCGCGTGCGCGGCAGCTCGTCCATGAGATAGACGATCCGCGGGGCCTTGTACGATGCGAGCCGCCGCCGGCCGTAGGCCAGGACGTCGTCGGGAGAGAGCGCGCTGCCCGGCCGCGCCGTCACGTAAGCCACGACCAGCACCTTCCCCGACGACACCTCTTCCCCCGCGGCCGCCGCGTCCGCCACGGCCGGGTGGTCCTTCAGCACGCGCTCGATCTCGTGCGGCGAGACGCGATAGCCGAAGGTGTTGATGAGGTCGTCCTTGCGCCCGAGGAACCAGACGTAGCCATCCTCGTCCTGGCGGGCGTAGTCGCCGGTCAGGAACCAGTCGGCGCGAAAGCACGCGGCGGTCTCCTCCGGCTGGTTCCAGTAGCCGAGCATGAGCCCCGGGTCGTCGCGCCGGATGCAGAGCATGCCCTCCTCGCCCGGGGGCACCGTACCGAGCGTCGCCGGATCCAGGAGCTCGACGGCGTGGCCGGGCTGCACGAAGCCGGCGGCGCCCGGCCGGAGCGGGCGCGCCCGGGTCTGGCAGATGTAGTAGGAGCATTCGGTCATCCCGAGTCCCTCGTAGATCTCGAGCCCGAAGCGGTCGCGCCACGCCGCGAGCACCTGGTCGGAGAGATGCTCGCCCGCGCTCATGCAGTGGCGGAGCGACGGCACGTCGCGCCGCGTCGCCTGCGTCTTCTGGACGATCTGGCGGTAGATCGTCGGCACGCCGATGAAGATCGTCGCCGCGTGCGCGGCGATGAGGCGCGGCCAGAGCGCGGCGTCGCTCGCTCCCTCGTGCACGATCGCCGTGTGGCCGCGGTAGAGCGGGTCCATGAGGCCGGTGCCGAGCACATAGGTCCAGTTGAACTTGCCCGAGTGGAGGACCCGATCGCCTGCGGGGCGGAAGTCGAACCAGTAGCGGGACGACGGCTGGCGGCCGAGCAGCGCCCGGTGGGCGTGCAGGACGCCTTTCGGATAGCCGCTCGTGCCGGAGGTGTAGACGAGGTAGGCGGGGTCCTCGGCCCGCGTCGGGTGCGCAGCCTCGCAGCGCGAGATGCCGGCGAGCGCCCCCTCGAGATCGCGGACGTCGACACGCGCCGGCCGGCCCGCCTCGCCTGGCCCGACGAGGAGCACGTGCGTCACATGATCGAGACGCTCGACGGCGTCGCGCATCGCGTTCCAGCTCGCCACGTCGGTGACCAGCACCCGCGCGCCGGAGTCCGCGGCGAGGTACACGACCTCCTCCGAGGTGAGCAGGATGGAGGTCGGAACGGGGATGGCCCCCCGCTTCATGGCCCCCAGGAAGACGACCGGATACTCGAGGCAGTTGGCGAGACGGATCAGCACCCGCTCGCCGGCGCCGACGCCGAGATCGCGCAGGAGCTGCGCGAAGCGGCTCGTCTCCGCCGCCAGCTCGGCGAAGGTAGCCTGGCGCACACCCGTGCGGTCGTCGTCGACGACCACGGCGGTCCGTTCCTCGACCGGCGCGCCGAGATGCGCGTCTGTGCACGCCACCCCGATGTTGAAGTGCTCGGGGATGTTCCAGCGCCACGGCGGGAAGTCGCGCACCGCCGTCAGGGTGCCGGTTCGCGCGGGATATTGCCAGACAGCGGCCCGGCGTCAGCGAAACGCGGGCATCACCTTCTCGGCGAAGAGGCGGGCCGGGTCGCGCGTGTCGCGGCCGAAGAACTCGATCACGAGGAGCGTGCAGCCGAGGGCGCGGTGGCGCTCGATCCGGTCAATGACCCGTTCGGGCGTGCCCCAGATGCCGTGCGCTTCGAGGCCGGCGCCCATGTGTCCGCCGTAGATCTTCTGTGCGCGCTCGAGCCCGGTGCGCGCGGCGTCGTCGGTCTCGGCGACGACGACGAGGCACTGCTGCGACACCTCGATCGACGCGAAATCGCGGCCGACCTCCGCGCAGCGGCGCCTCAAGGCCTCGACCTTGGCGCCGAGCTCCGGCTGGAAGGCGGCGAGGTTGTTCCAGATGTCCGCGTGCCGGGCGGCGATCCCCATGAGCCGCCGCTCGCCGCTGCCGCCGATCAGGATGGGCGGCCGGCGGACGGGCTTCGGCTCGCACACCGCGTCGCGCACCGTGCAGTGCTTGCCCTCGAAGGTCGTCCGCTCCTCGGTCCAGAGCCGACGGAGGACCTGGGCCGTCTCCTCGAGCGCGCCCAGCCTCGCCCCGAGGGAGGGGAAGGGGCAGCCGTAGGCCTCGAACTCGGACGCGAACCACCCCGCGCCGAGGCCGACGATCGTGCGGCCGCCGGCGATGTGGTCGATGGTGGCCACCTGCTTCGCGAGGACGGCGGGGTTGCGGAAGAACGGCGGGGTGACCAGCGTGCCCAGCTCCACCCGCTCGGTGATGGCGGCCACGGCGGCGAGCTCGCTCCACGCCTCGAAGATCGGCAGCGTCGGCATGGGGACGCTGTGGAGGTGGTCGCAGACCCAGACCGAGTCGAACCCGAGCCGGTCGAACTCGACGGCCGCCGCACGGGCCTCCTGCCACGAGCGCTTGATCTGCGGCAGCGTCACCCCGAAGCGGACCGGTCGCGCCATGGCCACGGCTCACGCGCTCGCGGCGCGCGCCCCTGCCTCCGTGCGCGGCGCGCCGATCACGTCGAGGATGCGGTCCATCACGTCGACCACGTCGAAGTCCTTGGGGGTGAAGACCGCCTTCACCCCGAGCGACCTGAGCGCCTCGACGTCGCGTTCGGGGATGATGCCGCCGAGGACGACCGGCATCTCGCCGACTCCCTGGCGGACGAGCTCCTCGGTGACCGCGCGTGCGATCTCCAGGTGCGCGCCGGACAGCACCGAGAGGCCGAGCACCGTCGCGTCCTCCTGGATGGCCGAGGCGACGATCTCGGGCACCGTCCAGCGGATGCCCCCGTAGATCACCTCGAAGCCGGCGTCGCGGGCGGCCACCGCGATCATCTCCGAGCCGTTGGAGTGCCCGTCGAGCCCGGGCTTGCCGACCACCATCCGCGGCCGCCCGCCGTGCCGGGCGCCCCAGGCCGCCACCCGCGCGCGCACCGCCTCGGCGCGCGGCGTGTCCAGGCCGAGCCGCTGGCCCTCGACGCCGGTGGCGGCCCGGTACTCGCCGAAGACGGCGCGCAGCGCGTCCGCCCACTCGCCGGTGGTGACCCGCGCCCGCGCGCACGCGATCGAGGCGGGCATCAGGTTCGTGCCCGCCAGGGCTGCCTCCCGCAGCGCGCGGAGCGTCCGCTCGACGTCGGCCTGGCTCCGCCGGGTCTGCGTCGCACGCAGCATGTCCAGCGTCTCGGCCGCCGAGACCGGGTCGAACTTGAAGAGGCCGCCGTCGTCGCCCGAGACGAGCGGCGACGCGAGGCCCTCGGTCCAGCGGTTGCGTCCGACGACCGCGATCTCGCCCTTGTTGATGCGCGCCAGACGCTCGGCCTGGCTGCGCACGAGCGCCGCCTTCATGTAGCCCGACTCGACCGCCGCCAGCGCCCCTCCCGCCTGCCCGATGTGCGCGATCTCCGCGTAGGCCGCTTCCTTCAGGGCCGCGACCTTCGCGGCCACCACCGGCGAGCCCGCGAACAGGTCGGGGTACTCGAGGAGGTCCGTCTCGTAGGCCAGGATCTGCTGGAGCCGGAGCGACCACTGCTGATCCCACGGCCGCGGCAGGCTGAGCGCCTCGTTCCACGTCGGGAGCTGGAGCGCCCGGCAGCGGGCGTCGCGGCTGAGGGTCACGCCGAGCGCCTCGAGCAGGATGCGCCAGGCGTTGTTCTCCGGCTGCTCCTCGGTGAGGCCGAGCGAGTTCACCTGCACGCCGTAGCGGAAGAGGCGGTACTTCGCGTTCTTCACGCCGTAGCGGTCTCGCGTGATCTCGTCCCACATCTCGACGAACGCCCGCATCTTGCACATCTCCTCGACGAAGCGGATGCCGGCGTTGACGAAGAACGAGATGCGGCCGACCGACTGCTCGAACTCCTCGGCCGTGAAGCAGCCCCGCTCGCGGATGGCGTCGAGGACTGCCATGGCGTTGGCGAGCGCGAAGGCGAGCTCCTGCGTCGGCGTCGCCCCCGCCTCCTGGAGGTGGTACGAGCAGATGTTCGAGGCGTTCCACCTCGGGATGCGGTGCAGGCAGTAGTCGTACATGTCGACGATCAGCCGCATCGAGTGCCGGGGCGGGAAGATGTACGTGCCGCGGGCGAGGTACTCCTTGATGATGTCGTTCTGCGTCGTGCCCTGGAGGACCTTGGGATCGACGCCCCGCTCCTCGGCGAGCGCGACGTAGAGCGCGAGCAGCCACATGGCCGTCGCGTTGATCGTCATCGAGGTGTTGATCTGGTCGATCGGGATGCCGTCGAAGAGGACGTGAAAGTCGTCGATCGAGTTGATCGGCACGCCGACCTTGCCGATCTCGGGCCCGGCGATCGGATGGTCCGAGCTGTAGCCGCACTGGGTGGGAAGGTCGAAGGCGATCGAGAGGCCCGTCTGCCCGCGGGAGAGGTTGGCGCGGTAGAGGGCGTTCGACTCGCGGACGTTCGTGTGGCCCGCGTAGGTACGGAAGATCCAGGGCTGGTCGCGCCTGGGGTTTCCGTCCTTGTCGAACAGCGTATGTGCCTGGCGCGTCATGGCTCGACTCCTACCACGGCGCCCATTGTGCAAGCGACGAGCGCCCGGGGCAACCCGCCGGCTCGACAGCCCTCTGCCGAGAAGTCGGGTTACTCCTGGCCCGACCGTAGCCGATCCAGAACCCGTTCCAGCAGCAGCTCATAGACCACGCTGCGCTGCTCGGCGAAGATGCACTCGATCGTTGCCCGCTTCGCGTAGCTGAACACGCCTCGGTAGCCGCCGACGCGAAGGCGGCAGTATCCCTCGAGGGGCGGCTCCAGCGCCCTGATGTCACCCTTCTGGGCCGCCAGGTCTCTCAGCGCATGCCGCAATCGGCGCTTCGGTTCGGGCGGAAGACGGCGGACGAAGTCGACGACCTGTCTCGCCAGGACGACCCGCATCACCCGTCGGCATCGAGCGCCGAGAGCGGGACGAATCGCGTTCGGCTCGCCCGCCGAGGAGCAACCCCCGGGGTCGTTCGAGGCGCGGTGCGGTGGCGAGGCAAGCCTCCACCGCGTCGACGCGCTCCACCGCCGGCGCCTCGCAGGACCCGGGATCGAGCGACGCATGGGGCGCCTCCGCCGTCTGCTCCACGACCGGCTCGCCGAACGAGAGCGGGCGTTCCGCGTCGATCGGTACGACGCGCCCGCGCGCAGCTTCATCGTCCGTGCGGACTTCTGGCGGACGACGGAAGCGGCGAGCGTGCGCTGCGTCCGCGTCGACGAGAGCACCGACCGATCGGCGCTCGGCGCCGACGGATGGATGTGGTCCGGACGCGGCGTGACCGCACGCGGGGCCGAGAGCCAACCGCTCTCCGTTCGGCTCGAGGTCCCCGCCGGCGTCTACGCGGTCGATGCGGCCGCCACGCCGATCCCCGCCCCACCCTGGCTCTTCGGGTTCGCGCGATGGCGCCGGAAGGCGTTCTTACCGGACGTCCCGTCGGAGTTCCCGCCGCTCGGGACGCTCGACGCCTCGCGCGGCGAGCTGGCGCTCGAGCTGCCGGCGGCCGTCGCGCGCGGGCACCACGTGCTCGCGCTCCGCTTGACGCCGCCCGGCGCGACGCCTTCCGTCCCCGGCGTGGACGAGGGGCAACGCGATCGCCTGAAGGCGCTCGGCTACGTCCAGTGATCCCCTGCCCTTCCGCATTGCACACCCATCCGGTGTTCGATATAGCGCCTGCCAGTGGGGGGGTCCGCGCTGAGCTGGCCGGCGATCGCCGTCGTCATCCCCAGTCACAACCGGGCGGAGTTCCTCCCCGCGACGCTCGAGAGCGTCTTCGCGCAGACCGATTGCCCCCCGTTCGAGGTCGTCCTCGTCGACGACGCCTCGACCGACGACACCGCCGCCGTCGTCGCGGCGGCTCGCCACCCCATCGTGTACGTCCGCCACGAGCGCAACCGGGGCGTCGCCCGGGCGCGCCAGACGGGCGTCGAGCGGTCGCGAGCGCCGCTGCTCGCGTTTCACGACTCCGACGACGTGATGCTCCCCGGGCGCCTCGGCGAGCTCGCGCGCTATCTCGACGCGCATCCGGACGTGGGCGCCGTGTTCTCGAACGGCATCGTCGGGCCGGACGGCCACCCACCGTCCACGGTCGTTCCTCCCGAGCTGGCGGCGTCGCTCGACGGCCGGCGGATCGGCGTGCGGGACATCCTCCGCGGCGGCCTTCCCATGTACCTCCAGACCGCGCTCATTCGCCGCGAGGCGTTCGAGCGGGCGGGCGGGATCGACACGACGCTCGTCCGGCACGCCGACCTCGAGCTCGGCTGCCGCCTGGCGGTCGTCGGCACGGTCGTGTTCCTCGATCGCGCGACGTTCCGCTACCGGCTCCATGGGGCGAACCAGACCCGCAACCGACTGCAGCTCCGGGAGGGTCTCGCCGACGTGATGCAGCGCCTGCGCACCCGCCATCCGGAATGCCTCGAAGCGTGCGGCGAGGCCTGGTACCGCGATCGCGAGAAGCGTCATCTGAACCGGATCGCCTTCAAACACCTGCTGCACGCGCGGCTCCTGCGGGCCGGCGCGGCGTATCTGCGGGCACTGACACTGGGCGCTCGAGCTGGTCGCGTGGGTTGGCGCCGGACGGTCGCGGGTTCGGCCCGGCCCTCGTGACGGGGGGAGGACATCCATGCGCGTGCTGGTCTTGGGCGGAGACGGATACTGCGGCTGGCCGACGGCGCTCCATCTGGCCGCACGCGGCCACGACATCTCCATTCTCGATAACTTCGCGCGCCGGCTCTGGGACCACGAGCTCGGCTGCGAGACGCTCACGCCCATTCGCCCGCTCCATGACCGCGTGGCGATCTGGCGTGAGCTCACGGGACAGACGATCCGGACGTTCGTCGCCGACATGACCAACTACGCGGCGCTGGCCGAGGCGGTCGCGGCCACGGATCCCGATGCCGTGGTGCACTTCGCCGAGCAGCGCGCGGCCCCGTACTCCATGATCGACCGCGAGCACGCCGTCTTCACGCAGACGAACAACGTGGTCGGCACGCTGAATCTCCTCTTCGCGCTGAAGGACCTCCGGCCCGACTGTCATCTCGTCAAGCTCGGCACCATGGGGGAGTACGGAACGCCGAACATCGACATCGAAGAGGGCTTCATCGAGATCCAGCACAAGGGTCGCCGGGACGTGCTCCCGTTCCCGAAGCAGCCGGGGTCCTTCTACCACCTCTCCAAGGTGCACGACTCGCACAACATCATGTTCTGCTGCCGGATCTGGGACCTCCGCGCGACCGACCTCAACCAGGGCGTCGTCTACGGCACCGTGACCGACGAGATCGACCGCCATCCGGGCCTCATCAATCGCTTCGACTACGACGACGTGTTCGGAACGGCGCTCAACCGCTTCTGCGTGCAAGCCGCGATCGGCCACCCGCTCACGGTCTACGGGCGCGGCGGACAGACGCGCGGCTTTCTGGACATCCGAGACACCGTGCGATGCGTCGAGCTCGCCATCCTCCATCCACCGCGCGGCGGCGAGTATCGGGTGTTCAACCAGTTCACCGAGCAGTTCTCGGTCAAGGACCTCGCGGAGAAGATCCGTGCGGCCGGCGACAAGCTCGGGCTGGACGTGTGCGTCGACACCGTCCCCAATCCGCGGGTGGAGCGCGAGGAGCATTACTACAACGCCACCCACACACGGCTCCTGGATCTCGGCCTCGAGCCGCACTACCTGTCGGATTCGCTCCTGGACTCGCTGCTGAACATCGCCGTCCGCCACCGCGATCGCGTGCGGGAGGACGTCATCCTGCCCCGCATCGACTGGCGCGAGACGCACAACCGACACGATGCGGCCACGTTCGCGACGGGCGCCGCCACGGGTGCGGGACTTCCGGCGGACGGACGCGGCGAGGCCCCCGCCATTCTCTTCCGGTGAGCTGGCTCGTCACCGGGGGCGCCGGCTTCGTCGGCGTGAACCTCGTCCGCCTCCTCGCGACGCGCGGCATTCGCGCTCGCGTCTTCGATGACCTGACGCACGGCCGGCGCGAGGATCTGGCCGGGCTCGACGCCGAGCTCGTGGTGGGTGACATCCGCGACGCCGCGGCGGTGGACCGCGCACTCGCCGGCGTCGAGCTGGTCGTGCACCTCGCCGCCCACACACGGGTCATGGACTCGATCGCCGACCCCACCGGCAGCTTCGACGTGAACGTCCGCGGAACCCTCGTCCTCCTGGAGGCGTGCCGCCGGCGCGGCGGCCTCCGGCGGTTCATCCTCGCGTCCACCGGCGGCGCGGTCCTCGGGGACGCGGTCCCGCCCGTGCACGAGGGCATGCCGGCGCGTCCGCTGTCCCCGTACGGGGCGAGCAAGCTCGCGTGCGAGGGCTACTGCTCGGCCTACTACGGCTCGTACGCCATCCCCACCGTCGCGCTGCGCTTCTCCAACGTCTACGGTCCGTACTCGTACCTGAAGGGCAGCGTCGTCCCCGTGTTCTTCAAGCGCATCCTCGCGGGCGAGCCGCTCGTGATCCATGGCGACGGGGCCCAGACGCGCGATTTCCTCTACGTCGACGACCTCTGTCGCGCGATCGTGGCGGCGGCGGAGCGCGAATGCAGCGGGGAAGTCCTGCACATCGGCAGCGGGCGCGAGACGACCATCCGCGACCTCGCCGATCAGATGCTCACCGTCACGGGCATCCCCGTCCCGATCGAATGGCGGGCCGCCCGGACGGGCGAGGTCCGCCGGAACTTCGCGTGCACCGATCGCGCGCGGGCCGTGCTCGGCTTTGTGCCGGCAGTGTCGCTGGAGGAAGGGCTGCTCCGGACGTGGGACTGGTTTCGCCGCGCCTCGCCGTCAGTGACGGGGGAAGCCCCGGGTCGTGGCGCCTCGTTTGACTGATGTTATCAGGCAGCCTCACTCGACCAGACGAAATTTCTTCCATGTGCGTCCTATGCGCGCGCGGTAGGCGAGGAAGTCGGTGCGGTCGAGGGTGAATATATCGACCAGGATCACCGGCGCCGTTTGGCGCGCTGCAGCGCCGGCAGTGCCTGTTTCGCTCGACGGGCCGGGGCTCGCGCATACCCGCCCGGACCGAGGTCGATCCTGCGGTAGACCTCGAACGGCTGTGGCGCCGCTCCGCGTAGCGCGTCACGGGCCGCGACCAGCCCGCGCTTCAGCGCACCCGACACCGACACGCCTGTCGCACGCTGGATCTCTGCCAGCGCGCGTTCGGACTCCGGGTCGAGCCGTACGGTCCGGATCGCCATGTAAGACACCCGTATTGCACCATCCAGCGCGACGCAACCAGGGGTGCATAGTCTCAGTTCTGCAGCGCGGGATCCGACGGCACAACCCCGGCCGGTTGCATTGCTCTAGGCTTCCACCGCAACCGCGGCGCTGCGCGGCGGGTCGTTGCGCCGACGGAGCTTGATCGCCGGCACGGACCGGTTATACTCAGGGTATGAAGACCGCGGTGTCCATCCCGGACGAGGTGTTCGATGAGGCTGAGCGGCTCGCGCGGCGCACGAAGCGGTCTCGGAGCGAGGTGTACAGCCGAGCCCTCGCCGAGTACGTAGCCCGTCACGCCCCCGACCGTGTCACGGAGGCGATGGACCGGGCGCTGACCGAGATCGACCAACGGGTGGACAAGTTCGCGCGCGCGGCGTCCCGTCGCATCCTCGAGCGCAGCGACTGGTGAGCATCGCCCAAGGTGACGTCTGGTGGGCAGACCTCCCGCGGCCGACGGGGTCCGGCCCAGGGTTCCGACGTCCGGTGGTCGTCGTACAGGGAGATGCGCTGAACCGCAGCCGAATCGCGACGGTCGTGTGTATTCCCCTGACCAGCAACGTGAAGTGGGCGACTGCGCCGGGAAACGTCCTGCTTCCGCCCGGCGCAACTGGGCTTTCGAAGGAGTCCATTGCCAACGTCTCCCAGATCGTGACGTTGGACAAGACTGATTTGACCGAGCGAACCGGGAAGCTGCCGAGAGCCAAGCTCGAGCTGGTACTGTCGGGGCTCGATGTCGTCCTTGGACGCTGAGGAGCCGTGTCCATCCACCAGCTCACGCGCTCCGCTTCCTCATCGCACATAAGGGTCCCCGTGCGGCCGCGTCCGCTCCTGCCCTACGGGGTCGCCCTGCTGAGCGTCGTCGTCGCGACCCTCCTGCGGCTTGCGTTGGAGGCGTTCGGGGTCCGGCTGCCCTTCCTCACGTTCTTTCTGGCCACGATCATCTCGGCGTGGCTCGGCGGGGTCGGGCCCGGTGCCCTGGCGCTCGGGCTCAGCCTCGCCGCCAACGCCGCCCTGTTCGGCGCTTCGGATCGGACGCGCACCGCCGCGTTCCTGGTTGTCTGCACCGTCATCGTGCTGCTCTACGGCTCGCTGCGGGCGGCGAAGGGTCGGGCCGAGCGGGCGCGCGAGAGCGAGCTCGAGGCCCGCCGGGCGGCGGAGGCCGCACGCGAGCGGGCGTCCTTCCTGGCGGACGGGAACGTGCTGCTCACGGCCTCGCTCGACTACGACCAGACCTTGTCGACCGTGGCCGGCCTCCTCGTCCCGCGGCTCGCGGATTGGTGCGCGGTCGATGTCGTCGAGCCGGACGGCACGATCCGCCGCTCGGCGGTCGCCAATCGAGACCCCGCGCTCGCGCGCGCGACCTCCGTCTACCCGCCCGATCCGGACGGACGCCATCCGCGCACGGCGGTGATCCGCACGGGCCGCTCGCAGCTCTTCGCCGAGGTCACGGACGAGGGGCTCGTGTCGATCGCAGCCAACGCCGAGCACCTGCGGGTGATGCGCGAGATGGGGTACGCGTCGGCGATCATCGTGCCGCTGGTCGCCCGGGGGCGAACGCTCGGGGCGATCACGTGTGCGACCATGGAATCGGGCCTGCACTACACCACGGACGATCTCGCGCTCGTCGAGAACCTCGCGGTCCGTGCGGCCCTCGCGCTCGACAATGCCCGCCTCTACCGCGCCGCCGAGGCCGCACGTGCCGAAGCAGAGGAGGCGAACCGCGTCAAGGACGAGTTCCTGTCGGTGGTGTCCCACGAGCTGAAGACGCCGCTCGCGTCGACGCTCGGATGGCTCCGCGTGGCCCGCACCGGGAAGGGCAACCAGGCCCGCGCCTTCGACACGATGGAGCGGAGCATGCGGGCGCAGGCGAAGCTGATCGAGGATCTGCTCGACGTCTCCCGCATCGTGGCGGGCCGGCTGCGCCTGGACCCGCGCCCCATCGAGCTCGCACGCGTCGTCGAGGCCGCGGTCGACACGATTCGACCGGAGTCCGAGGCGAAGGGCGTACGGCTCGATGTCAGGGTGACGCCGCCGACCGGCCCCGTCGTCGGCGACGCCGATCGGCTCCAGCAGATCGTCTGGAACCTGGTGAGCAATGCCGTCAAGTTCACACCGCCCGGCGGGCGAGTTGGCGTGCGTCTCCACGAGGTCGGGTCGTACGCGGAGCTGGTCGTCGAGGACACGGGAAAGGGCGTCACCAAGGAGTTCCTCCCGTTCATGTTCGAACGGTTCCGGCAGGCGGACCCGGTCACCAGCCGGGACAAGGGCGGGCTCGGGCTCGGCCTCGCCATCACGCGGCACCTGGTCGGGCTGCACGGCGGTCGGATCACCGTCGCAAGCGACGGGCCCGGCAAGGGCACGACGTTCACGGTCGTGCTGCCGGTGTCGAGCCTCGCGGCGACCGGTTCCTCGTGACAAACCGCGCCGACCGCCACCAGGGTGTCCGGGTTGCCGGGGACCGCACTGGGGTGATACCCGGGTAGTACCTCGAGGAGGATCGACATGCCCGCCACGACCCTGAAGCTCCCGGCCGAGTTGAAGCACCGCATAGCCGCCGTTGCGGCGGGGGCCGGCACGTCGCCGCACGCCTTCATGGTCGCGGCGATCGAGCGTGAGACCGCTCTCGCGGAGCAGCGCCGGGCGTTCGTCGCCGAGGCATTGGCCGCACGGGATCGGACCATCGCCTCGGGGCGCGGGTACAGCGCGGCGGCAGTTCACCGGTACATCTCGGCCCGGGTTCGAGGGAAGAAGACGAGGCGCCCGAAGGCCACGACGTGGCGAAGGTGATCTATTCGGAGCAGGCGTTCTCCGACTTCGAGCGCCTCTCCGACTTCCTGGCCGGCACCGATCTCGACCTCGCCTTCGCCACGGTGGATGCCATCCAGGAGGGCATTGCGATACTCGAGCGACACCCCCTTATCGGCCGGCCGGTCGAGCATGAGCTGCGCGAGCTGGTGATCTCACGCGGGAAGACGGGGTACGTGGCGCTCTACGCATACCTGGAAGACAGGGACGTGGCACTGGTGCTCGCCATCCGTCACCAGCGCGAGGCGGGCTACGCAGGCGCCCGAGACCTCACGCCGTCCGCTTCCGCCGCGACGTCAGCGCGGAGCGCGCGCCCCCGTCGCCGCCCTGGTCGAGCAACGCCAGCAGCCGCCGCGCCGCCTCCGTCGGCGTGAGCTTCGCGCCCACCACCGCGGCCTCCATCTCGGGCAAAAGGCGCGCCACGTCCTCGCGGGCGAGGAAGTGGCGCTTCAAGCCGTCGTCGATCATGCTCCAGAGCCACGCCTGCTGCTGGTCGCGGCGCTTCTTGTCGAGCTCGTTCGCCGCGACGAGGCGTGCCCGGTGGTCCTCGACGACCGCCCACACACGGTCGATCCCCTTCTCCTCGAGCGCGCTCACGGTCACGACCGGGGGGTCCCAGAGCGGGCTCGCGTGCGTGAACAGGTTCAGGGCGGCTCGGTACTCGGCGGCGGCGCGCTCGGCGCGCCCGACGTTGTCGCCGTCGGCCTTGTTGATGGCGAGCGCGTCGGCTAGCTCGAGGATGCCCTTCTTGATCCCTTGCAGTTCGTCGCCCGCGCCGGCCAGCAGCAGGACCAGGAAGAAGTCGACCATCGAGGCGACCGCGAACTCCGACTGCCCGACGCCGACCGTCTCGACCAGCACCACGTCGTAGCCCGCCGCCTCGCAGACGAGCAGCGCTTCCCGCGTCCGGCGCGTCACGCCGCCGAACGAGCCGGCCGACGGGCTTGGCCGGACGAAGGCCTCGGGAGCGGTCGCGAGCCGCGGCATGCGCGTCTTGTCGCCGAGGATGCTGCCGCCCGAGCGCGCGCTCGAGGGATCGACGGCGAGCACCGCCACCCGTTTCCCGAGCCCGATCAGGTAGAGCCCGAGCGCCTCGATGAACGTGCTCTTGCCGACGCCCGGGACGCCGCTGACCCCCACTCGCACCGCGCTGCCGGTGTGCGGCAGGAGGACCTCGAGGAGGCGCTGGGCCCCCTCCTGGTGATCCCGTCGCGTGCTCTCGACGAGCGTGATGGCCTTGGCGAGCGCCCGGCGGTTGCCCGCGCGGACCTCGGCCGCCAGCGCCTCGACCGGAACGCTCCGGCTAGGCGCCGATCGCGGCATCCGCCGCGGCTCCCTCGCGCTCGCGGATGAGGCCCAGCACGCGGCGGGCGGCCTTCGGGATCGCCGTCCCGGGCCCGAAGACCGCCTTCACGCCCGCCTGCTCGAGGAACGCATGGTCGCGCGACGGGATGATGCCGCCGACGATGACGATGATGTCGCGCGCGCCCGAGCGCTCGAGCTCGCGGACGAGCTGGGGCACGAGCGTCTTGTGGCCGCCCGACTGCGTCGAGATGCCGACCACGTGGACGTCGTTCTCCACCGCCTGGCGCGCGACCTCCTCGGGGGTCTGGAAGAGCGTGCCGATGTCGACGTCGAAGCCGAGGTCGGCGAACGCGGTGGCGAT
>VBKF01000203.1 GCA_005888095.1 Deltaproteobacteria bacterium
AGACGACGCCGGCGCGGAAGTAGGCGAACGGGACGGTGTACTCCCCGGCGCACCGGAAGCAGGTGATCGGAATCTCCCACTCCGCCGGCGCCGGAATGGCGAGCCCGGGCGCCTCGGGCGGCACGGCCACCGGCGCCGGCGGCGCCACGGACGCCGGCGCCGCCGGCTTGGGCGCGGGCGGCGGAGCGGGCGTGGCTGCCGCTGCGGGCGGCGCTCCCGCTGCGGGAGCGGCAGCGCCTTCCTTCTTGAAGCGCGACGGGGCGTCGTCGGCGATGGTCAGCTCGGGGTGCAGCACCCGGGCGCGCTCCAGCAGCACCTCGTGGGTTTCTGGGATGTTCGGGTCCGGCACGCAGCAGTCGACCGGGCAGACCGCCGCGCAGGCCTCGTGGTCGTGGAAGCCGACGCACTCCGTGCACTTCTCGGGCACGATGTAGAAGATGTCGTTCGACACTGGCGGGTGCATCGAGCCGTCGGGTGCCTGCCACTCGACGGCGCCTTGGTAGATGGCGGTGTTCGGGCACTCGGGCTCGCAGGCGCCGCAGTTGATGCACTCGCTCGTGATCACCGTCGCCATCGCCGGAGCAATACCCTGGCCGCCCCGCCCGTTCAAACGGGTCTGGTCCCTCGGCCGAGCCGATGATAGGAGCTGCGAAATGACCAAGACCTTGCTCGTCCTGATCCCCCTCTGCTTGCTGGCGGCGCGCGCGGTCCGCGCCGAGGAGCACCCGGACATGCAAGCTGCCCAGCAAGCGCTCGAGACCGCGCGCCAGCACCTGAAGGCCGCGGGTCCCGAGTACGCCGGGCACCGCGCGAAGGCGCTCGAGCGGGTGAACCAGGCGCTCGAGCAGATCCGCCTCGGCCTCGCCTCGGCCGGTGGGGCCGAGAAGCGGGTGGAGCGGCGCGAGCGCGGGCTCGAGCGCCGCGAGCAGCGCCTCGAGAAGCGCATCGAGGGCACGAAGCAGCGCGAGCAGAATATGGAGCAGCGTTAGCTACGCTAAGCTAGAGGGCGCCCCTTCTTCTCGAAACCCCTTCCGCCAGCCGGGCGCCGACCGGAGCACGATGTTACCGTTGACCGTCGAAGAGCGGATCGCATGGCCAGGACCAGCGCGAAGGATTCCCACAGAAACGCGGAAGGTCGCGTCGGGGCGTACCTGAGACGCTACGGCGTCCCTTTGAGGCCCGTGAGCGTCGTCATCGACACCGATCTGGCGGAAGACACCCTCGCGACCCACCGCCTACCGGCCACGGTGGTGGTGCGCCAGGCCTCGGCACCCGAGTCAGTGGTGGCTCACGAACTGGTGCACATCGCGCAGGGCACGCTCCAGTCGTTCCGCGGCTTCCATCTGCTGTATACCCTCCTGGCAGAGGGGCTCGCGGATTGGGTGGCCAAGCGCCTCTATGCCGAGCACGAGGTTAGATACCCCCTGGGGTACCGCCTGGTCGATCTGCTCGCGCGCGTCGATGAGGCGTCGATCGGGGATCTTCTGCGCCTCAACGATCTGCCGCTCGCGGCGGAGGACGTAGACGCAATTCTCGAGAATCCAGGGTTGCCTCCTTATACGCGCACACTGTTGGGCTCCATGGTGAATCGGATCCGCGACGCCGCGCGGGAGGCATCCACGGCAGGGATCACCGATCCGACCTTCGTCACTCTGGGAGAGGAAGTGAGGGCTTGGAAGTTCCTGCGCGGTCCGGCTTTCGACGAAGTGAGCGGAGCGATCGACCGGGTGCTCACTGAATTCTTCCCGCCGGCGAGCGCCTGATCGGCGCGGTAGCAACGCATCGAACCGCCGCTGCGCCGCCTGGCGACACCTATATCTAAGCGAGAAAGCCGAGCACCGCGTCGGCGAACTCCGCCGGCCGCTCGATCGCCGGCAGGTGCCCGCAGCGCTCGATCACGTGGAGCCGCGCGCCGGGAATGCGCTCGCGGTAGCGCTCGCCGTACACGAGCGGTACGAGGCCGTCCTGTCGCCCCCAGAGGACGAGCGTCGGGGCCGTCACGCGCCGGAGTCGCCCCTCGAGCTTCGGATCGTGCAGGTAGGGGTTCCACCCCACCTTCGCCGCCGCCTCGAGCGCCCGCAGCTGCGTGTAGGCGAAGTCCTCGGGCACGTCGGCGATCGACGTCATTGCGCGCAGCATCTGCGCCAGGGGATGCTCCTCGTCGTGGAAGATCATCTGGGCAACCTCGGGCGGCGTGGAGCCGAAGAGCTCGCCGATCGGCGCCTCGTCGATCCAGAGACCGACCGCGTCGGCCAGCACGAGACGCGCGATACGCTCGGGATAGAGGGCCGCGAGCTCCGCCGCGATCCAGCCGCCGAACGAGGCGCCGACCACCGGCACGGCGCCGAGGCCGAGGGCGCCGAGCAGGTCGACGTAGTGCAGGACCAGGTCGAAGATGCCGTCGACCTGGTCGACGCCCGTCGACTCGGCGAAGCCGGGGTGCGCCGGCAGGTGGACCGTGAACCGCCGGGCGAGCCGATCGTGCGCCTCGAGCCAGTCGACGTCGGCGCCCACGCTGTGCAGGTAGAGGAGCGGCGGCCCGGCGCCCCCGACCAGGAGACGCACGTCCTTGCCCGCCACCCGTACCGTGCGGCGCTCGGGCATCGTCCTCTCCTTCAGGCGACCGGCGCGATCGCCGCGGCGCTCGACTCGGCGCTCATCCCCGTCTCGTCGCGGAGATGGGGCAGCACCTCGGAGGCGAACAGCTCCATGTTCCGGCGCGTCAGGTCCGCCGGCAGCGTCCCGAGCTGGAGGAGGCTCAAGACGTTGCCGACCCCGAGCCACCCGATCAGCTCGGCCATCCGCTCGCGCACGGTGGCCGGGCTGCCGACGATGGCGTACGCACCCTCGACGACCTGCTCCCACGTGCCGACGTTGAGCAGGAACTCGCCGAAGGCGCCCAGCATCTTCAAGGCCGAACGGGGCGAGGTATAGCCGGGCGGGCTGATGTTGATGCCGGGGAGCAGCCGCTTCGCGAAGTACCAGAGGTGCGGCTCGAACTCGGCGCGCGCCTGCGCGTCGGTCTCCGCCACGTAGACCGGCACGAGCCAGCCCATCTGCTCGGGCGAAGCGGTGTATCCCTCCTTCTCACAGGCCTCCCTGAAGTAGTCGAAGTTCTTCTTGAAGACCCGCTTGTGGAAGTACGGGATACCCATGTAGGCCCACCGCCGCCTGGCGACGAAGTCCATCGTCTCGTAGCTCCCAGCGCCCGGGATCCAGATCGGCGGATGCGGCTGCTGCACCGGAGTCGGCCACGGGTTCACGTAGCGGAGCTTGTAGTGCTTCCCCATGTGGACGAAGGGCCCCGGCTCGGTCCAGCAGCGCAGGATCAGGTCGAGCGCCTCGCCGAAGCGCTCGCGGGCCTCGGCCGGGTTGAGGCCGTTCGAGTAGTACTCGGGTCCGCCCCCGACCACCATGCCGGCGATCAATCGACCCCCCGAGATGCAATCGATCATCGCATACTCCTCCGCGACGCGGATGGGCGGGTTGTAGAGGGGCAGCGCGTTGCCGACGACCGCGATCCGCATGCGCACCGTCTGGCGCGCGAGGATCGCCGCGATCAGGTTCGGCGACGGCATGTTTCCGTAGGCATTGGCGTGGTGCTCGTTGACGCAGACGCCGTCGAAGCCGAGCGCCTCGGCGCGGATGAGCTCGTCGAGGTAGCGGTTGTACAGGCCGTGGCCCCGGCGGCCGTCGTAGAAGCTGTTGGGGCACCTCACCCAGGCGGGACCCACGTACGTCTCCGGCAGGTAGGGCCAGGGCATCAGGTGGAACATGAAGAACTTCATGGCGCGAGAACTACGGGCTGCCGCTCCGCGCTGTCAAGGCGGGCCGTCGGAGCTTCCGACACTTCCGGTCTCCGGTGTCGTCCTACGCACGTCGGGGGCCCGCCAGAACGCCGCCGGGGAGCCATCCGCGTCGGCACGGCGCATGCAACGCACACCGACGTATGAGCAGCCCCACCCTTTCTGCCCTGGTCCCGGGCGACCAGGTCACCGACGCGCTCGGAGAGCTCGTCTTGGACGTCCCTCACCGGCGGGCATGGACGCGTCACGTCGGGGAGCTGCGGCTGATGGCGGCCGTCCTCGAGGACGCCCTCAACGTGCTGCGCAAGTGCCCCCGGAGCCGGGCGGGCCGCGAGGCACGCGGGTGGGTCAACTCGCGAGATACCTCCTGGCCGTTCGCCTTCGAGCGCATCTGCGAGGCCTTCGAGATCGATGCCGAGCACGTGCGCCGGCAGCTCGACCCCAAGAAGCCCGTGCGCATGCCGGTGCTGCCGCCCGAGCTGACAGAGCTCTCGGAGACGGGCAGCTGACCCCACCCCGCCCGCGCGCCGGAGCAGCGATCCCCGCCTGAAGAGACGGGCCGCTGCCCGGCGCGCGGTTGCCGACGGCGACGCTACCGCACCGGGAAGATCTTCCCGAACTGCATCATGAAGGCGAGGTCGCCCGACACCTGATACTCGCCGTTCATGAACGCGTCGCGACCGCTCTTCTCGCCGCGCGCAATCGCGAGCCAGAGGTCCGAGTCCATCGTCAGGGTGACCGTCGGCTCGATCGTCCGCCCCGGGAACACACGGCACGCGTTGTCCTTGATGACGAGCGTCCACTGCCCCGGCTCGCGGCCCGAGAGGTCGAAGAGGACGACGGCCTCGACGCCTGCGACCGCCGCCGGATCGAACACCTGCGGGAGCCCCTCGACGGCCGCCGACGCCGTCGTCGGCTGGAAGGTGCTGACCATGCACGACCTCCTGGGCGCGCGAGCGTAGCCGCTCATCCCGGGCCTCGCAAGCCAGCTCCGCGTTCGTGACCTTGCGCACGACGGAGGCGCTGGGTTATCCTCCGCGCCGTGGTCGGGTCGCGTAACGATCGCAGCATCACCGAACGTATCCTGAACGTTCTGCGGCCGTACGCCTCCAACTGGAACGGGACGCTCGGCCGCGGCGACCTGGTGATTCCGCAGCGCGAGATCCCGCGCGTCATCCACGAGCTCCTGGACGCCCTTCATGACGACGTGGCGGCGCGCAAGGAAGCCGGCGACCGCGAGCTGTTCGACGTCCTCAAGACCGGCCGACGCAGCGAGTCCATCCAGGACCAGGCCAATCTCCTCCGCCGGCATTTCCTGATCCTGCTCCGCTAGCTTGGCCGACGCCGAGACCTACCGGCCCTCCAAGATCCTCGGGCTGATGGCGCGGTCGCTGATGCTCCCGACCGCGGCGCCGGCGGGCCCGGGCGTGGCCGCCGAGCCGGCCGGCGGCATCAGCGTCACGTACGTCGGGCACGCAACCGTGCTCGTCCGCCTGGACGGCGCGACGTTGCTCACCGACCCCGTCTACTCCTCGCGGCTCGTCCTCCCGAAGCGGCTGGTCGCGCCCGGCGTCGCGCTCGAGGCGCTCCCGCCACTCGACGTCGTCCTCGTGTCGCACGGCCACATGGACCACCTCGACGTGCCCACCCATCACCGGCTCCCGAAGCGCGGGACCGTCGCCGTGGTGGCCAAGAACCTCTCCGGCCTGGTCGCGGGCGCCGGCTACGCCGAGGTGATCGAGCTCGCGTGGGGCGACTCGACCACCGTGAAGGGCGTCCGCATCACGGCGCTGCCCGTGAAGCACTGGGGCACCCGCTACCTCTGGCCCGACGAGCGCGGCTACACGGGCTTTCTCCTCGAGCACCCGGACGGCACCGTCTTCTTCCCGGGCGACACCGCGTACTTCCCGGGCTTCCGCGAGTACGGCCGCCGTTGGACGATCGACGTGGCGCTGCTCCCGATCGGCGCCTACAGCCCGCCGTCGTTCCGCCGCGTCCACATGAATCCCGAGGACGCGCTGCGGGTCCTCGTCGATCTCGACGCCCGCCACATGGTGCCGATCCACTGGGGCACGTTCGTCGTGTCGTACGAGCCGGTCGACGAGCCGATCGCGTGGCTGGCGGACCTGGCGCGCGAGCGCGGGCTCACCGATCGCGTCGCCGTGCTCCGCCACGGCGAGTCGCGACGATTCCCGGGCACGAGCCTGCGGGCAGGGACATAGGACGCCGCATGCCGTCGGATCCGCTGCGCGGCGCGGCCGCGGTCGTGGGGCTCGGGATCACGCCCCAGGGCAAGGTGTTCGACACCAACGCCATCGGCTTCGCGGTCGACGCGCTCAAGCTCGCGCTCGAGGACGCGGGACTAGGACGCGAAGACCTGGACGGGCTGCTCGTGAACCCCGGCCTCGCCTGGAGCGACCTCGGCATGGGCTCCTTCCAGCTCCAGCAGGCGATGGGGCTTCGCAACCTCCGCCTCTCGGCCACCATGAACCTGGGCGGCGCGACGGCGTGCGCCATGATCCAGCACGCCGCCCAGGCGATCGCGGCCGGGCTCGCGACGACGGTCGCCTGCGTCTTCTCCGACACGCCGCTGAAGCCCCCGGCTCCCAAGGGGGAGCGCACCTCGGGCGGGAGCGCCTACGGCTTCGCGCGCGGCTGGGAGCAGGCCTATGGCTTCTTCGGCGTGAACGCCATGTACGCGCTGGTCGCGCGCCGTCACATGCACCGCTTCGGGACCACGCAGGACCAGCTCGGCGCCGTCGCCGTCGCGCAGCGGCGCTGGGCGGGCCTCAACCCCCGCGCGCAGCTCCGCGACCAGCCGCTCACGCTCGAGGACTACCACCGCTCGCGCTGGATCGTGGAGCCGTTCCACCTCTTCGACTGCTGCCTCGTCTCCAACGGCGGTCTCGCGGTGATCGTCACCGGCGCCGAGCGCGCCCGGAACCTCCGCCGGCCGGCGGTCTACATCTGGGGGATGGGGCAGGGGCACCTCGGCGGCGATCCCTCGGACACGCTCGCCTCGGGAGCCGTCCTCGCCAGAGAGCCGGCCTTCCGCATGGCGGGCATCACGCTCCGCGACGTGGACGTCGTCGAGCTCTACGACTGCTACACGTTCACGGTCATCGTCACGCTCGAGGACTACGGCTTCTGCCCGAAGGGCGAGGGCGGGCGCTTCGTCGCCGAGCAGGTGACCGGCCCCGGCGGCCACCTCGCCGTCAACACGGGCGGCGGGCAGCTCGCGAGCTTCTACATGTGGGGAATGACGCCGGTCTCCGAGGCGGTGATCCAGCTGCGCGGCGACGGCGAGGCGCGGCAGGTGCCGCGGCACGACGTGGCCCTCGTCTCCGGGAACGGCGGCGTGCTCTCGACGCACTCGACGCTCGTCCTCTCGAGGCTGCCGGCGTGAGCGCCGTCCCGAAGCCGCTGCCCCAGATCACGCCCGAGATGGCCCCCTTCTGGGAGGCCGCCCGCCGCCACGAGCTGGTGGTGCAGCGCTGCCGGGGCTGCGGCGCGCATCGCTTTCCGGCGCGCGAGATCTGCAGCCGCTGTCTGTCGCGCGACGCCGGCTGGGAGCGCGTCTCCGGCCGCGGGTCGGTCTTCAGCTTCGCGATCATGCATCAGGTCTACCACCCGGGCTTCGCCGACCAGGTGCCCTACGCCATCGTCGTCGTCGAGCTCGAGGAAGGCGCCCGGGTGCTCTCGAACCTGGTCGACTGCCCGGCCGCCCGCATCGAGATCGGGATGCCGGTGGAGGTGGTGTTCGAGGACGTCGCCGCCGAGGTGACGCTGCCCAAGTTCCGCCCGCGCCGCCGCGACGCGTGATCGTTCAGCCCGCTGATGCCCCGACACGGCCGCACCAATCGCATGATGCTCCTCGTCTTCGGCACCGGCGCCGCCATCGGCCTCCACATCGGCCTCCTGCACTTCATCGTCTGGCGCTCGCCCTGGTGGCTCGCGATCCTCGTCGCCTCGAGCCTCGTCTTCGCCGGCGTCACCTACACCCTCTGGCGCTGGGTGTTTCCCCGCCTCGGCGCCCGCTCGCTGCCCGGCTCGGTCGCCCTCCAGGCGGCCGTGTCCTGCCTCGCCTTCGCCGGGGTCTCGCTCCTGGTCGGCGAGCTCTTCTACTCGCTCGCGGGCCGGCCGCTGTTCGGAACGGCAGGCGGCCACGAGGTCCATCTCACCATCACGCCGCGCGTGCGGCAGATGTTCGTCCTGGTGCCCGTCGTGCCGGTGCTCGTCCTGACGCTCCTCGGCTACCATCAGTACTGGTGGCGCATCCTGGCCTTGCAGAGCCGCGAGCGAGAGCTCGCCGAGCTGGCCGCGACCGCCCAGCTGGCCGCGCTGCGCGCGCAGATCAACCCGCACTTCCTCTTCAACAGCCTCAACTCGATCGCCCAGCTGATCCGCACCGACCCCGACAAGGCCGAGGCCTGCGTCGAGGGCCTGGCGGAGATGCTCCGCGCATGACCAACTACACGCTGCGCGAGCTCGAGGAGCGGCTCGACCCCGAGATGTTCTTCCGGGCGCATAAATCGACCCTCGTGAACCTGAAGCACGTGAATGAGATCCAGCCGTGGTTCGGCGACCGCTACCGGCTCGTCATGCGCGACCAGGCGCGCAGCGAGGTGGCGCTCAGCCGGGTCCAGGCCCGGGCGTTGCGGGCGCGGCTCCGATGGTAGACGACGCCGGCACGCGTCCGCGCCCGTGGCGTCTGGCGGCCAGCGTCGGGGTCTCGGCGATGGCGCACGGCGTCCTCGGCCTGCTCGTCTTCTTCGACGTGCTCGGCGCCGGGGGCGGCTTCGGCCTCGGCGTGGGGCCCGGCTTCGGGATCGGATCGGGCGGGGCCGCGGGCCTCGGCCAGGCGCGGCGGCGGGAGATCTTCTCCCTCGAGGACGTGCCGGAGCCGGTGCCACCCACCGACCCGGCGGCGGAGAAGGCCTTGAAGGAGCTCCTCGCCCCGGCCCGGCCCGAGGCGGTTGCCGTCGTGCACGAGGCGCCGGCCCACCCGACCACCCCCGTCGTGCACTTCGCGCGCCCGGCGCGGCCCCTCGGCTCCGGGGTGGACCTCGGCTCGCGCTTCGCCTCGGCGGGCGCCGGCGTCGGCGGGTTCGGGACCGGCGGGGGCGGCGGCGCCGGCTGGTCGCTCGGCTCGGCGTTCGGAAAGTACGTCGGCGGGCTCCGCAAGGTGGGCGTCGACGTCGCGATCGTGGTCGACGCGACCGGCAGCATGCAGAGCATCATCGACGACCTGAAGCGCCGCATGGACGACCTGGCCGCGACTCTCCAGCGCCTGGTGCCGACGGCGCGCGTGGGCGCGGTCGCGTACCGCGATCGCGACGAAGGCAAGGGACCAACCGGGCCCCGTGAGAGCGAGGACTTCGTGGTCAAGTGGACCGATCTCACCTTCAACGTGAAGAAGGTGCAGGCCTTCTTCAACGGCCTCGTCGCCGAGGGGGGCGGCGACTGGCCGGAGGCGGTGCGGGCCGGCCTCGAGACCGCGATGCGCCAGATGAAGTGGCGGGCCGACGCGAAGCGGGTGATCATCATCGTCGGCGGCTCCCCGCCTCACGCGGAGGACGTGCCGGCCATCCGGAAGCTGGTGAGTGAATGGCACGCCAAGGGCGGCGTCATCAGCACGATCGACGTGAGCCTCCGGCTGCACGAGGAGCACGAGCGGATGATGCACCGCTGGCTGTACGGCGAGGAGCTGAAGCAGGTCTCCCCGCTGCCCGAGTTCTACAAGGAGCTGACCGACAGCTTCGGCGAGATCGCCCACCAGGGCGGCGGCGAGCTGCTCACGCTGGGGCAGGACACCGCCCTGGTGCGCCACCTCCTCGTCCTCGCCTTCGGCCCGCAGTGGGAGAAGGACGTGGCGCGCATCGCCCGCGGCATGTAAGCGTACGGAAGGAGACGCGAAACCGGATGGAGAACGTCAACCTCGACCTCGTCCAGCTGATCCAGCAGGGAGCGATCTCGACCTACCCGCTGCTCGCCTGCTCGATCGTGGTGTTCGGGATCGTCCTCGAGCGGCTGTGGAGCCTGCGCGGCACGGTGTCGTCGACCCTCTCGCTCACCGCGCAGGTGGTGCCGGTGCTGGCGCGCGGCGACCTCAAGGGTGCGGTCGAGCTGGTCGGCCGCCACCGCCCGTGCCCCGCACGCCGGGTCTACGCCGAGCTGCTCTCCGCCTCACCCGAGGCGCCGCTCACCGAGCTCGAATGGGTGGCCGACGAGCGGCAGTTCGAGGCGGTCCAGGGCTGCGGCGCGTATCTCTGGATGCTCGGCACGATCGGCTCGGCGGCGCCCTTCATCGGGCTCTTCGGCACGGTGATGGGCATCATCCGTGCCTTCCACCACATGGCGATCGCCGGCACGGGCGGCTTCGCGGTGGTGGCGGGCGGCATCTCCGAGGCGCTCATCGCGACCGCGCTCGGCCTCGCCGTCGGCATCATCGCCGTGGTCTGCTACAACTACTTCCAGGCGCGCGTCGAGCGCATCGACGCCGCGCTCCGCATCGGCAGCGCCCGCGTGCTGGAGGCCGTCGCCTCGTCGCGGAGGACAAATGGCGTTCTTCGGTAGGGCGCACACGCGCGGTCACATCGTCGCCGAGATCAACGTCACGCCGCTGACCGACGTCTTCCTGGTGCTCCTCATCATCTTCATGATCACCACCTCGGCGATGGTGAAGCCCGCGGCCGACGTCGATCTGCCGAAGGCGGCCGCCAACGAGGAGGAGCCGAAGGGCGTGCTCGTCACGATCACGCCGTCGCGCGAGATCTACGTGAACGAGCGCCCGGTCGCGAGCGACGACGCGACCATCGCCAGCGTGCTGCGCGACACGCTCGCGCGCACGCCGGACAAGGTCGTGATCCTCGCCGGGGACAAGCAGGTGGTCCTCGGCGAGGTGGTCCGGGTGCTCGGGCTCGCCAAGGAGGCGGGCGCGACGGGGTTCGCGCTGGCATCGGAGTGACTCGCCGCAACGCTCTCGGCGGGGAGGCGTTTCTGGCCGCTGCGCTGTTCGCGCTGGTTGCGGGATCGGGACTCGCGGCCGAGGCGCCGGGGGCGCGGGCGTGGTCGGCGGCGGAGTATCAGGCGCGGCTCGATCGGCTGCAGCAGCGGACGAAGGCGTTCTATGAGCTGCTCGAGCGCGGCGAGCGGGAGCGGGCGGCGCCGCTCTGGCCGGAGATCGAGCGCGAGCTCGCGTCGCTCGGTGACGAGCTGCAGGAGCGGCTCGACCAGATGCGGCAGGACGTCATGGACCGGGACGGCGACCTCGAGGAGCTCTACCGGAGCAGCCGGTGGCGGGAGCCGGAGATCATGTCGCTGGTTGTGACCTATCATCTCGCCTGGGTCCGCTATCAGGGGGCGCAGCTCGCCGGCGATGCCGCGCGCCGCAAGGACCTCCTCCAGAAGGCGGTGCGCGGCTTCTCGCAGTTCCTCCTCGTCAACGAGGTGCCGGAGATCTATGCCGAGAGCCTCTACGGCCGCGGCCTTGCGTTCCTCGACCTCGGGGAGACGGCGAAGGCGATCGAGGACCTCGAGGCCGCCACGCAGGCCGGCGCTCCGGCGGTCGCCGCCAAGGCGCGGGGCGCGCTCGAGGAAGCGCGCCGGCGCACGGCGGGCAGGGCGGCGCCGGCCGAGAACGAGCCCGAGCAGCTGCTCGCCCGGCTGGGCGAGCTGGTGCCCCGGGCCGCCGCCGGGGAGACGAGCGTCGAGAAGGATGCCACGGCGCTCGCGCGCGGCCTCGCCGCACGCGGCGGGCCCTGGCCGGCGCGCGTCGAGAGCCTCGTCCTCGAGAAGCTCGGCGTGGACGCGCCGGCGCACATCCGCTCGAGCTGGGGCCTGCTGCTCGTCGCCGAGCTGGACGTCGACCGGGGGCGGTGCGCGGACGTCGCACCGCTGGCCGAGGCGAGCGCGGCCGTGAGCGACGCCGGACGCGTACGCCACCGCCCAGAGCTCCTCTTCCTCGACGCGGGCTGCCGCCTGAACGCCGGCCGGGCGCGCGACGCGGCCGCCGAGTTCGGGACCCTCCTCCGCGAGTCCCCCGACGCGCCCCGCGCGCGCGAGGCCGCGTACTACCGCTTCCGCGCCCTCGACGTCGCGCGCGCCGCCGACCCGGCGCTCGCCGGCGACTACGAGGAGGCGCTCGCGACGTACCTCGCCCGCTACCCGCGGGCCGACGGCGCCGTCGAGGCCCGCTGGCTGCTCGCCGAGCTGCACCGATCCCGAGGCGACTGCGCGCGCGCCGAGACGGAGTACGCGCAGGTGCCCGCCGGGCCGTTCGCGCCGCGCGCGCATCTCGGCGTCCTCGAGTGCCGGGTGGCGGCGCTCGGGGCGGGCAAGGCGCCGCCCGCACGCCGCCACGACGTCCTCGACGCCTTGCGGGCCTTCATCCGCGACACCTCCGCGCGGGGCGCCGACCAGGCGCTGGCTGCCCGCGCGGCGCTCCTCGGCGCGGCGGTCGCCGCCGGGGACACGCCGCCGGACTACACCACCGCGCTCGCGCTGCTCGACGGCTTCGAGACGCGCTACCCCGAGGCGCGAGACTTGCACTTCCGCGCGCTCGAGCTGCGGCTCGGCGCCCGCGTCGGCGCCCGTCGGCTCGACGGCCTGGAAGGCGACCTCGCGCGCTATCTCGCCGACGCGCCGGCGGGGCCCGATCGCCGCCGGACGCTCGCGCACCTCGGCCGCGAGCTCGCCGCCGAGGCCGAGCGGGCAGGACCGGACCACGGCGCTCCCGCCGTCGCGCTCGCGCGGCGGGTGTACGAGACGCTCGCGCGCGAGACGGGCGACCCGAGCGACCGCATCACCCTCGCCGACCTGACCTTGCGCGCGGGTGACGCGCCGGGAGCCCGACGTCTCTACGAGGAGGCGCTGAAGGGGAACCCGACGTCGGCGGAGGCGCTGCGCGGCGCCGCCCGGGCCGCGGCCGGCGCCGGCGACCGGGACGCCGCGCTCGGGTACTGGCGGCGCGCGCTCGAGGCGAGCCCGCCCGGCGGCACGGCCTGGTACGAGGCGCGCCTCGCCGAGGTCGCGTTGCTCGCCCAGGACGGACGGAAGACGCAGGCCTGCGACCTCATCCGGACGTCGCGCGGCCGGGCGACGAGCGCCGGCGCCGACTCCCTCGAGGCGCGGCTCCGCGGCATGGAGCCCGAGGTCTGTCGCTGACGGTCACTGGACCGGGGTGACGAACCCTTCGCTCTCCTCGGTCTCGACGTCCTCGATCGACACCCGCGCCTCGCGGTACTGCGCGCGCGGGTAGACGAGGTACCCCCTGACGGTCGTATGGGGCCGCACGCGCTGCGCCGTCAGACGCTCGGCCCGCACCCGTTCCGCGGCGGCGCCGGGCGACATGGCGGCCGACAGCGCGGGACCCGTCAGGGGAGCCGCCGCCGGTGCGTCGCCGGGTACCAGCTCCAGGCGCGCGGGGTCGGCCGAAACCGTGCGGTCGGTATTGTTGCGGATCGTCACGCGGACGAGCACGGCATCGGGCCCCACCGGCACGCCGCCGAGGTCGAGCAGCGCCTCGTCGGGACGGACGACGTGCACCAGCACCTCGAGGCCACGTGCGGCGCGCGGCGCCTCGAAATCGGGCATCTCGACCAGGCTCTTGAAGCTGTAGTCGAACGCGCGGCTGAAGTCGTAGCTCGGCGCGAGGCCTTCCTCGACCGGCTGGAGCCGTGCGCCGTTGGCGTCGCAGCGGATGCGGACGCGGCCGGTGACGGTCGTGCCGTCGGCCAGCGTCTTCGTGCCCGTGATCTCGCCCGGTTGATCGGGCGCGGCGGGGACGAGCGCGGTCACCGTGTAGCCGAGCTCGAGCATCGTGCGCCGCGCCACGCGGGTGGCACGATCGCACGGCAGGCCCGGCCGCTCGACGGCGTACTGCCGCGGTGCGGGACACGCGGCGACCGCCATGAGCAGGAGGACCGCCCATCGCATGTCCTCCCTTCTGCTACACTGGGCCCGTGGACGTCCATACGATCGGGCATTCCACCCGCACGCTCCGGGAGCTGCTCGACCTCCTCTCGCAGCACGGCATCGCGGGCATCGCCGACGTGCGGCGCTTCCCGGCCTCGCGGCGCCATCCCCATTTCGCGCGCGAGGCGCTGGCCCGCGCGCTCGCCGAGAGCGGGATTCGCTACGACTGGCTCCCCGAGCTCGGCGGACGGCGGTCGAGCCGCCCCGACTCGCCGCACGTCGCCTGGCGAACCGCCGGCTTCCGCGGCTACGCCGACCACATGGAGAGCGCGGAGTTCCGCGCTGGCCTCGCGCGCCTCCTCGCGCTCGCTGCGGCGCGGCCGACCGCGGTGCTCTGTGCGGAAGCCGTCCCGTGGCGGTGCCACCGGCAGCTCATCGCGGACGCGCTCGTCGCCCGCGGCCTCTCGGTGATGCACGTGACCGGCCCCGGCGAGGCATCGCCGCACCGGTTGACGTCCTTCGCCCGCCTCGATGGCGAGCGCATCGTCTACGACGGCGGTCAGCTCGGGATGCAGGCCTGATCGCCCTCCTGGCCCGCTCGTCGCCGATCATCCATAATGCGGTTTCGACGGTGAAGACGCTGGCGCATGTCGTGAGCCATGGCCCGCACTGCCTCGACGGCGTCGCAGCCGCCGTCGCCGTCGCGCGGTACCAGGCCGGTCGGGCCGACGTGCAGACGCGATTCGCGAGCAACAGCGAGGTGGACGCCGTGCTGCGCGGCCTCGCGCCCGCGCCCGGGCGCGACCACGAGCTCTGGATCACCGACATCTCCTGGCGCGAGCCGGAGACCGACGCTCACCTGACTCGCCTCGCCCGCGCCGGCGTGCGCATCTACTGGGTCGACCACCACCGCAGCGCCCTCGAGCGCTTCCGGGCGGGTCAGGTGAACGTGCCCTTCGCGGACTTCGTGCTGAGCGAGGAGTACGCCGCCTCGCGCCTCGTCTACGACTACCTCGCACGCCGGCTCGAGGCGGAAGGCCGGAGCGAGGCGCGCTTCGCGGCGCTGGGCCGGCTGATCGAGATGGCCGACGACAACGACCGCTGGCTGCACCGGGTACCGGGGTCGCGTGAGCTCGCCGGCGTGGTGCGCGTCCTCGGGGCAGAGGCGTATGACGACCTCCTGGCGAGCGACGCCCAGCTCACCTACACGCCCCGCATGGCGGCAGCTCGGGACCGGGTGGCAGCCGAGATCGCGCGCAGCCTCGCGGTCGCCAGCGCGAGCCGCGTCGAGCGGCGGATCGGGGACGTCACGCTGGTGGCGGCGGTGTGTGACGGTCACCCGAGCGAGGTGGCCGACGCGTGGCGCAAGGAGAGGCGGAACGCGGTCTTCGCGCTCTACGACGCCAAGAGCCTGAGCGTCAGCCTTCGCCGCTCGGCGGACTGCGAGGTCGATCTCTCGCGCCTGGCGAGCGCGCTCGGGGGCGGCGGCCACGCGGCGGCCGCGGGCGCGGAGCTGCCCGAGCTGCGCACCGCGCTGGCCGAGGCGCTCGCGGCACGCGTGGGGGAACGGCTCCCGTGAAGCCGGTCCTCACCCACCTGGCGCTCGGCGTGCGCGACCTCGACCGAACCGTCGCCTTCTACCGCAAGCACGCGCGCCTCCACGTCGTGCACGAGCGGCGCAACGGCGGCACGCGCGTCGTGTGGCTGAGCGAGCGGGAGGAGAGACCGGATTTCGTGCTGGTGCTCTTCGAGGTGGCGACCGAACCTGCGGTCGCGCCCTCGACGTTGCAGCACCTGGGCTTCGCCCTCGCGTCGCGGGAAGAGGTCGATGCCGCGGCGGCCGCGGGGCGCGCCGACGGTGTCCTCGTCGCCGAGCCCGTCTACGCCGGCCCCATCGTCGGCTACTTCTGCCTGCTGAGCGATCCGGACGGGAATCAGGTGGAGTTCTCGTACGGCCAGCCGATCGACCCGCGCCATCTGCGGGCACGCGAGCAAGCGGCAAAGGTGGATCCTCCCGTCCCCTGAGGGTTCGTGAGCGGACGAGTGGGCGCCGCGGCGGAAGCCCGGGGCGAGCGAGCCATCGCGTCTGCAACGACCTCTGCGCCCCCAACCCCCTCGGCACGCTCTGTCCCCGGGCCTCCGCAGCAGCGCCCACTTGTCCACAGCTGACGAGAACCACCACGTCACTCCGCCCCTCCGAACCGCTTCGCTCCCCGAC